>JANQHZ010000705.1 GCA_028282445.1 Candidatus Binatia bacterium
CGCGACGAGAGGACGGTCGCGGTTGCAGCGCCGAGCCGCGAGATCAAGCCGTTGATCACTTTGTTGCGCCTTCACCTCGAGTCCCATCCACCGTCGGCGCCGGTTGAAAAGATCGTCGTCGCCGCCGTCGCGGAGCAACTCCGTCCGACCCAGCTCGATCTGCTGCGTCCCAATGGTCCGGCGCCGGCCCGGCTCGCCGTCACCCTTGCCAAGCTCACGGCGCTGTGTGGCGAAGCGGAAAGAGTCGGCGCGCCGGTCGTGGCGGATTCTCATCGGCCGGACGCTTACGGGGTAGAGAGTGAAGATTGGGGGGGAGGAGGCCGCGAGGGGACGAAGCAGCAAGTTCCGTCCTCCCTGAAACCCGACCGTCTTTCGATCGCCTTACGGGCAATCCGGCCGCCGTGCGAGCTGGAGGTCTTCGAGGATCATGGCAGGCTCGACTTCGTGCGGCCCTGCGCCGCCGCCGCCGGCCGTCGCATTCACTGCCAGGGGCGGGTGGTGATGAGCGCGGGGCCATGGCGCGTGCACGGCGAGTGGTGGAGGGACGAACCCTATCGCCGCGACTACTACGACGTGCAGCTCTCCGACGGCGGCGTCTACCGGCTCTACTACGATCAGGCGAATACCAAGTGGTTCGCCGACGGCTACTACGACTGATGATTTTTCACCACAGAGGCGCAGAGGACACAGAGATATTCGTATCGAGCTGTAACGAAGCCGTTGCTCGCGCAGTTTTTCTGAGGACATCGAATTGTAGACAGCAAGCGTTCGCGAGCAATTCTGAAGTTGGCGCTGTTCCCGAGATCTCTGTGTCCTCTGGGCCTCTGTGGTGAAAAAGTCGGACTACATAGAGCTGCGGAGTCGCAGCGCGTTTTCCTTTCTCACCGGGGCGTCGGAGCCGGAGGATCTGATCGAGCGCGCGGCTTCGCTCGGTTACTCGACGATGGCCTGTGGCGATCGCGACGGCCTGTACGGCGCGCCGCGTTTCCACAAGGCGGCGCGAGCGGCCGGTATGCGGGCGATCGTCGGCTGTAATCTACGGGTTGCCGAGGGCGAGGGGCGCGCCGCGGGCGGCAAGAGCTCGCAGGGCAAGGCGCCTCCGTCGACAACCTCCGAGCTCTATCTTCTCGTCGCCGACCGCGGCGGCTATCGCAATCTCTGTCGGTTGCTCACCGAGTCGAAGCTGCGCTCCGCCAAGGGGGAGGCGCTGGCGACCTGGGCGGATCTGGATGGGCGGACGGAGGGGTTGGTTTGTCTGGCGGGAGGTATGGAAGGGCCGTTGGCGACGGCTTTCTTCGGCGGCGATTGCGGGCGATTACACCGTAGTATCGACCGCCTGCGCGCCTTGTTTCCGGGACGCCTGTATTTCGACGTACAGCGCCACCTCGAGCCCGAAGAGGAGAAGTGGAACGGAGTCGTTCTTTCGTTGGCCGAGAAGTACGCGACGCCGGTGGTTGCGACCAACGACGTACGCCACGCGACGAGTGCCGGGCGGCCGCTGCTCGATGTGTTGACCTGTCTGTACGAGAAGACGACGCTCGACGTTGCGGGGCGCCGACTGCTGCGCAACGCCGAGCGCCATCTCAAATCGCCACGTGCGATGGCGGAGCTCTTTCGCGATCAACCTCGGGCCGTCGCCAACTCGCGTCGGATTGCCGAGCGTTGCGAGTTCACCCTCGAAAACCTCGGGTATCGTTTCCCCGACTATCCGGTTCCGGACGGCGGCGGTCAGCTCCACTACTTGTGCGAGCTGACCTATGCCGGTGCCCGCGATCGCTACGGCAAGCTCACGGAGCGGGTTCGCCGCCAGCTCGAGCACGAGCTCGAGTTGATCGGAGAGCTCGAGCTGGCCGGATATTTCCTGATCGTATGGGATATCGTTCGATTCTGCCGTGAGAACGGTATCCTCGCCCAGGGGCGCGGCTCGGCGGCCAATTCGGCGGTGTGCTACTCGCTCGGCATCACCGCTGTCGACGCGGTCAACATGGAGCTCCTCTTCGAGCGCTTTCTTTCGCGCGAACGAGGTGAGTGGCCGGATATCGACATCGATCTGCCGAGTGGCGATCAGCGCGAGCGAGTCATCCAGTACGTCTACCAGCGTTACGGCGAGCGCGGTGCGGCGATGACGGCCAATGTGATTACCTACCGCACCCGCAGCGCGGTGCGCGAGGTCGGCAAGGTTCTCGGCTTCCACGAGGAGCAGGTCGGGCGGTTGTCCAAGCTGCTCAACCGTTTCGAGTTCCGCGACGGCAGCGACGAGCTCGCCAAGCAGCTGCGCGAAGGCGGAGTCGACGCCGAAGCTCCTCGGGTGCGGCAGCTGGTGAAGCTGGTCGACCGTATCAAGGGATTGCCGCGCCACCTCGGGCAGCATTCCGGGGGCATGGTGATTGCGGCCGGGCGCTTGGACGAGGTGGTGCCGATCGAGCCGGCGGCAATGAAAGACCGGGTAGTTGTGCAATGGGACAAAGACGATTGCGCGGATCTCGGGATCATCAAGGTCGACTTGCTCGGGTTGGGAATGATGGCGGTACTGGAAGAGACTCTGCCGCTGATCCGGGAGCACGAGGGTGTCGAAGTCGACCTCGCCAAGTTGCCGCAGGGGGATCCCAAGGTCTACGGCATGCTCCAGCGTGCCGATACGATCGGTGTCTTTCAGGTGGAGAGTCGAGCCCAGATGGCGACATTGCCGCGATTGAAACCGCGATGCTTTTACGACCTGGTGGTCGAGGTGGCGATCATCCGACCGGGACCGATCGTCGGCCAGATGGTGCATCCTTATCTCAACCGTCGCTCCGGTGAGGAGCCGGTGGTGTACGACCACCCGTTGCTCGAACCGATTCTGAAGCGAACCCTCGGCGTGCCCTTATTCCAGGAGCAGCTGCTGCGCATGGCGATGGCGATCGCCAATTTCTCCGCCGGGCAAGCCGAGGAGTTGCGTCGCGCGATGGGCTTCAAGCGCTCGGAGCTGCGCATGCGCGAGATCGAGGTACGCTTGCGCGACGGCATGAAGGAAAACGGGGTTGTCGGTGAAACGGCCGATCGTATCGTTCGCAGCATTACTTCGTTCGCCCTCTACGGCTTCCCGGAAAGTCATGCGGCGAGCTTCGCACTCATCGCCTACGCGTCGGCGTATCTGCGGGCGCACCACATGGCCGCCTTTCTGTGTGCGATGCTCAACAATTGGCCGATGGGTTTCTACCACCCCGCTACCTTGGTCAAAGACGCGCAGCGACACGGGCTGCACGTGCGCCCGATCGATATCGCCCGGTCGGATTGGAAGTGCACTCTGGAGAACGCAGGGCAGGGCGGCGCGGGCGCGGTCGGGAAGCCGGGGGCTCCGTTTTCCGACCGGCGGCTCGAAGTTCGGCTGGGGCTTCGTTACGTTTCGGGGTTGCGACAGGACGCCGGCGAGCGCATCGAAACAGCGCGCAGACAAGCGCCTTTCGTTTCGATCGACGACGTCGCGGTGCGAGCGGACCTCCACGACGACGAGTTGCAGGCGTTGGCCCACATCGGCGCTTTTGCGGCATTTGGCGTCACTCGGCGCGAGGCGCTCTGGCAGGCTTCCGCGGTGCCGCGCCGCGGCACGCTGTGGGCGCAGTCCGCGCAGTCCGGGGGCGGAGCTTCGGATCGCTCTTCGCCGTTGCCGGAGATGTCGAAGATGGAGCGGACTCTGGCCGACTATCGCGGCAGCGGCATCACCGTCGGGCCCCACCTGATGAAGTATCTGCGCGCCGAGCTCGCGCGCGACGGAGTCGTCACTGCGCGCGAGTTGGCGGGAATGAGAGACGGCCGCTGGGTCAAGGTGGCGGGGCTGGTGATCGTGCGGCAGCGACCCGGTACGGCCAAGGGCTTCTGTTTTTTGACCCTGGAGGACGAGACCGGAGTCAGTAACGCTGTGGTGATTCCCGACCAGTTCGAGCGCCACCGGGCTCTCATCCACCGCGCCTCGTTGCTGCAGGTAGAGGGACCGCTGCAGGTGGTCGACGGAGTGATCCACGTCCGCGCACGCCGCTTTTGCGAGCTCGAGTTGCCGAGTCGTTCGATCCGCCAACGCGGCGGCGGTTATCGAATGCGAGTCGTCCCCGAGGAGGACGATCGCAAGAGACTGCCGAAATCGCACGATTTTCGCTAAATCGGAACCGCAGATGAACGCAGATATCGGGTCGTGCCTAATTCCGGAGCGCCGGAATGCACCGTCATCCTGTAGGAGGGAGTCGATTATCTCCTCAGTTGGGCAAGGGCACGGGCAAGGGCACGGGCACGGGGTTTTGTCGCCACAGGCCCGGCGAGTATTGCTGGGAACCGATGTATCCCTGCATTCCCGTGCCCTCGCCCGTGCCCTGTACCTCGGGAGGGGCGGAATGGAAGGCTGCGGAGGGAGCCCGGAGGGCGACCGGAGTAGGGTCCCATCCCACCGGCAGTTTGCACCGAGGGAGAGGGGTTCGCAGAAGAAGGGTGAAGAGGTCAGGCCACTTCATCGGGAGCAACCCCCCAAGCCCAAGCGTCCAGCTGA
>JANQHZ010001101.1 GCA_028282445.1 Candidatus Binatia bacterium
CTCGCGGCGAGCGCGTTCCTTCTCTATTTCACGTACGTCGCGTGGGAGACTGCCCGCCCGCTCCATCCGATTGCGGGCTACCTCTGCGTCGGCGCCGCGACGCTGAGCTGGTACCTGCTCGCGACGCGCGCCGGCGCCGACACTTTCGTCGCGATCGTATTGGCGGAGAACTTCGGACGCTTCTTGGGCAACGCCGCGATCAGCGTCGGCCATCAACACGGATTCGGCTACCTCGTCGGCGCGCTGGCGCTGGGCGCGCTGCCGTGGACGCTCTTCGTGCTCTGCGTGGTTCGCCCCCTGCTGCGCAAGCGGTCGCCGGCGGGACGGATTCTCATCACCCACGCCACCGTCTGGCTGACCATCGTCTTCGGATTCTTCTCTCTTTCCGACAGCAAGCGAAGCGTCTACCTGCTCCCGTTATACCCCGCACTCGCGTGCCTGATCGGCTACTGGCTCGAGGATCTCTGGAACAACCGGGCACAACCCCGCGTGCTCTGGTGGGTGTCCCAAGTGCTAGCGGTCGCCTTGGCGCTCTTAGGCGGGGCGATTGCGATGACCTTCGGCCTCGAGGTCGCGGGGATCGATGTGCGCGGCGCGATCGTCGCGCCAATTCTGACCGAAGTGATCGGATCGGCCGAGGCAACCGCAATCGGCGAGGGCTTCTCCTCGCAGGCCGCGCGCATCGCGATCATGTCGGCGGTCCTGGTCGCAGCAGCGTGCGCCCTGCTCTACTGCTCGATGAAACGACTGCCGCGCCCGGCCGTCGTCGCGCTCTTCGCGACCGTCCTGACCCTCGAGATACTCGCCCAGCGCGCCGTCATGCCGGCGGTCAGCTTCGCCGCGGATCGCCGGCCTTTCGCTCGACGAGTTGTCGCGCTGGCCGGAGATCGTCCGATTGCCACCGAAAGATCCTTCGACGCCGCGATGGCGTTCCACCTCGGCGGCGCCGTTCCGGTAGTCGATCTGATCGCGTCGCACCCACCGCCCGATGCGCTCACCATCATCGCCCCAAAAAGATGGCGCTCGCTCCCCGCACGAGAGCGCGACCGCTACGAGTCCCTACCCGGCATCTATGCCCCCAAACAAAACGGCCAGATCCCCCAGATGGTCATCCAGCGCGCGCCGGGCACGGGCGTCAGCGACACGCCCCAAAATTGACATGCCGGAACACCTATCTTAGGCTCCGATCACAACGCGGGCGTAATTCAGTGGTAGAATGCCAGCTTCCCAAGCTGGACGTCGCCGGTTCGACCCCGGTCGCCCGCTCTTTCTTTGGTCCAGGTCCAAGTTGAAGATCCAGGCGACTTGATCGCCGGCAACCTAGACAAATCCTCCGAAGCCTTGGCGGAGGAAGATCGCCCGCTCTCTCCTTTGGTCCAAATCCAGGTTGAAGGTCCAGGCGACCTGATCGCCCGCTCTCTCGCTGGTCCAGGTCCAAGTCCAGATCCAAGCGGCTCCACCGCCCGCGATCTGCCCTGGATCTCCTCCGAAGCCTTGGCGGAGGAGGATCGCCCGCGTCGCCTATGCCTCCGCCCATGCCTGTGCCTCCGCCTGGATGAGCTTGAGCTTGCCCCGGTTTCGTGGAAACCCGGACCCGATGTGATCGGGCTTGGAGTCGACCTGAAGCACTCGAGCCCCGCTCCTCGAAGCGGGCCCGGTAGCCATCGGCAGAGCCAAAGGCGAAGATCTGGCCAGGGCAGACATACGGCCAAGCCTCACACCGCGGTGCACCCCCGCAACGCGGCGGCGACGCCCCCGACCAGCTCGTTGACTGCGATGCGGTCGTCTCCGTTTGTATCGAGTGCCGCGCACTCCGCCGCCCCATCGTCCGCGAGGGCGATTCGCACTCCTCGGATCAGCTCCGAGATCGCAACCGAACCGTCGCTGTTGCAATCTCCCGGACACGTCGTGCTCGGCCGCGCCGTCGGCGTCGGACGCGGCGTCGCTCCGACCGGAGACGGCAGCTCCTCCCGCGGGAACCCACGAACCTGCCCCGCTCTCTCGGTTCGAACACCGAAGACAACGCGGTCTCCCACCGACACGAATACCGTCGGGGACGATGACAGCGGGCCCGGCACGATATCCGCCAGCCGCGTCGTCCCGGCTGCACTCCCATTACTCACCCAGGGCTCGCAGCCCACCTCATCGCAGGCAGAGAAGAGTAATACCCCGTCGATGCCCGACAAAGATGTCGGATTCGAGCTCCTTCGTCCGGGAGCAATGTCCCGCAACAAGAACGTTCCCTCTTCGCTGCCATCGCTCGTCCAAACCTCTCGCCCGTGGATCCAATCATCAGCCACGAAGAAAACGCGGCTACCCGCGGCCACCATCTGTGACGACTCCGTAGAACTCGGATAATACTCTCGATCGTAGGTGACCAGCGGACTGTCCGGACCTGGTACGATATCTCGAACCAGCCAAGTTCCATCCCTCGTCGCATCGCTCGTCCACAACTCAAGACCGTGACGGCCGTCATCGGCGAAAAAGAACAGGCGATCCCCGAGCGACACGATGTCGTGGGGATACGATCCGGCACCGGCGAGAACCTCGAGTGTCGACTCGTCCACGACCAGGTTGGGATTGATATCGACGGCGAGGCGAGTTCCCTCCGCGGTACCATCGCTAATCCAAAGCTCGTCGCCGTGCTCTCGATCAGCCGCCGCGAAAACGACCTGATCTCCCAAAGGCAGGAACCAACGCGGGACGATCGGGTCGGAGGGTAGCCTTCGGTAGAAGTCCTTCAACAATTCGACCCGGCCTGCCCCCGGGTCGACCGTCTCTATGCGCGGGAACTCGTAGTCGATGCCCGAATATGCGACCACCTGGTCGCCGATCGACTCCAGGTACGTCGCGTAAAAGGAACGCTCGAGGAGCTGGGCGGTCCCCCCCGCGGTTCCGTCCGAAACCCAAAGCTTCGGACTGCCGCGATTCCCTTCATTTGTGAAAAAAACCAGTCCTCGATGCTCGGTCAGGCTGAACGTCTCGCTACTCGGTTCGAGCAGAACCGTGGTTCCGGTTTGGCTTCCGTCCGTTACCCAGAGCTCGTAGCCACGCATGGCCGCCCACGTTCGGAAGACAAGGCGGTCGCCAATCGCCGCGGCGCTAGGAGAATCGAGTAGGGAATATGGCGCGGAATTTTGCAGCAGTCGTCCGGGGCCCACAAGCCGAAACGTCCCGGCACTCGTGCCATCGCTCCGCCAGACCCCTGGCGTCCTACCGCTAACCCCGAAGTACGCATGGGTTCGCGTAGCAACCAGAGTGGTTGGAATATCGGCCTCGACGTCCAAAGCGATGTTGGCGACCGTCCCCGCTTCCAAGCCGGATGAGTCGGTCTTCAACAGCTCACGTCCCGAAATATCGTCGTCGCCCCCGGTATACAGCAGAAGATCGCCGACCGGCAGCAGGTTCACCTCGCTCGAACGCAAGCGCACCCTCGGGATCGGCCACGGATCGCCCCCCTCCTCCACCAACCAGAAACGAAGCCGCCGCTTGCTGTCCGCTGCTGTGAACACTGCTCGGTTTCCCCAAGCAGCCAGGTTCGTCACCGACTCGATTCGCCTGAGGTCGAGATCGAAACACCGTACCTCCTGGATTGCGGCGTCGACTGAGCAGAGCTCCGATCGCGTGAAGGTTTGCTGGATTGGTACGTAGAGCGTGTGTCCGACTGCGACCCCCGCGGCGATACTCGGAAAACGCACGACTCGCTTCGACAACAACGTCCTACTGCCCTCGGCAGTCCCGTCAGAATGGAATACTTCGGAGATGCCTGTCAGGACGTTGTTCTGTACTAGAAAGACCCCGCCGTCCGCGTGGTACGCGGTCACCGCCGGTTGGCGCTGGACCAGGTAGGGCGCGACGAATCGAAGGGAGCCGCCTTCGACCACCCATAATCCGGCCCGCCACCGAGCACGGGCCAGGAAGAACAGACGGTCGCCAGCGCGGCCCAGATGGATCGGATTCGAGCTGGCTTCACCGGGATTGATGTCCGCGAACCGGCCCGTGCCCTCGACGGTGCCGTCGGTCGACCAAAGTTCAACTCCGGTTTCAGCGTCTTCCGCCGGAAAGTAACTGATTCCGTCGAGCTCGGTGAACTGTGCCGGACGGTCCGGGAAGGAGACTTCCAGCGCATCGCTAAATTCGAAACGCCGTAGCAAGACGGCTTGCCCAATAAAGGGGTCGATCGACCACAACCCTGGCCCCGAATCGCCCTCCGCCATCACGATCGCAGCCCGCCCGGCCTTCCCTACTTCCGAAACAACGACCTCCTCGCCGAGGTCCACCGGCGAAGCCGAACGACCGGCCGAGTCGCTCACCCAAATCGCACCCTGCCCGGTGCGAAAGACGAATCGATCTTCGATGATGACGCCACTCAATGAAGCGACGCTTAGACCAAAGGCCACTCCCCGCGCACCAGGGATGACGTCGTGCACTTGATGCGTTCCGTCCTCCGTGCCGTCGCTGACCCAGGGCTCCAGGCCCGCTAGCTCCGTCGTCGCGAAGAAGAAACCTCTCGCGCCATCGGAGACGCCGGCGATCGGAGCGCCGGAGCTCTTCGCCGCCGCAGGAGCCGGAAGCTCTTGAACCAAGAACGTTGGGTCTTGCGCGACGGTCTCAGAAATCGCACCGGATAGAGCTGCGGCGAGGATCACTCCACCCGCCATTTGAAAGTATCGCCTGCCAAACATCACGCCTACAATATCGAGCCCGCAGCACAACCTCTACTCTCCGCGGTGGCCTCCAGTCGCGATCCGAACGAGCGCGGGATCTTCTACCTCACCCAACAGCCGATAGGAGCCTCGTCCGGCCGAGCACACTTGTCGTGTCGGCCATCGATGGTTGAGAAAATGGTCTCAGGTACGAATTTCGCTGCGATTCCCCAATGAGCTCGGACAGATAGCTCGCCGGTTCGACCCCGGTCGCCCGCTCTTTCTCTGGGCCAGATCCAGGCGACCTGATCGCCCGCACTCCGACAAATCCTCCGAAGCCTTGGCGGAGGAGGCTCGCCCGCTCTCTCCTTTGGTCCAAATCCAGGTTGAAGGTCCAGGCGACTTGATCGCCCGCACTCCGACAAATCCTCTTGACGATTTCGATTTGGAATTGGCTCTCGGCGATTTGGCTCTAGTATTGCGACACGCCCACGATGGGAGAAGGGCCAATCTGACAGTATCCATAGGGCGCGACGAAGTGGAGGCGGCATGACGGACGAGGAGCACATCGAGCACCGCTACAGGTACGACCGAAGACCGGCGATGACAGAGCGGGCGGTCCTCGCGTACGGTGTCATCGCGGCCAGCTGCCCGCTTCAGGTTTTCGTTCGGTATCTGCACGGTGAGCTCCGCAGCGAGCTTGGAGTCCTCATACTCTTTCTTCTCAGCTGCGGCGCTCTGATCGCCACCAAAAGGATTGGGAATAAGATTCCGCCAATCGCACACGTCCTGTGCACACTAACCCTGTGTTTCGCGGTAGCGGGAAACTCCCAGCTGAGCCAGTACGCGGTCAATCCGATCGCGCCGGTCTCAATGTCGGCTGTGATCGTGTGCCTTCCGCTGTTTCTACCGTTGCGTCTATGGGAGGAGTTCCTCGCGATAGCCGCGTGTGCAATCTACTTGCTCTGGCTGGTCTACATGAGGCCCGTCTACCTCGACGCCCCGGGATTTACCCGCAACCTCGCGATCACGTTTCCGGTATGGTCGCTCATCGGAATTCTTGCGACTCGGTACCTGGATGGGCTCAGAACCCGTGAGCACCGGCAGCGATACGAGATTGCACGGCAGAAGGCATTGGCCGAGCAACAGAGGGTCAAGGCGGAAGCACTCGCCCGTGATTTGGACTCGTACGCCCACGTCGTGGCGCACGACCTCAAGAATCCCATCGGCGTCATTGCTGGATACAACGACTTGCTTGCCACGAGTCTCGAAGACCGCCTGAGCGACGAGGAGCGAGGGTTCCTCGCTTCGACGGAGAAGGGCTGCGAGAAGATGACGCAGATCATCAACGCGTTGCTGTTGCTCGCCAGCGTCCGCAAGACCGGTCACGTGTCCAGCGAGCCTCTCGACATGTCGAAGATCGTCGGTGAAGCACGTCAGCGGCTCCTTAACCTGATCGACGAGGCGGGTGCCGAGGTCGTCCTCCCTGAGCGGTGGCCGCAAGCTGTCGGACACCCGGCTTGGGTCGAGGAGGTCTGGACGAACTACATCAGCAACGCGATCAAGTACGGTGGATCGCCGCCGAGAATCGAGCTCGGGGCCGAACATGATGGAAACGACAGAGTCCACTTCTGGGTGCGCGACAACGGTCTGGGCTTGAGCGAGGAGCAGATCGGGAAGCTCTTCGAGGAGTTCTCACGAGTCGAGCCCACCAAGGCCGACGGGCATGGACTCGGCCTGTCCATCGTCAAGCGGATCGTCGAGAAGCTCGGCGGCGAAGTGCGCGTGATGAGCACTCCCGGTGAAGGAAGTACTTTTGGATTCACGCTTCCGACGTAACGCTGCAATTCTCCTCGGCAGGCACATCCCCAGCAATGCATCTTGCCGGGAGCCTTAGCCTCGCCAGGCAAGCGGAGGCGAGACATCGGCAAAGATCGGTTGCCGCGCTTCGCGCGAAGTCTATTCCTGCGATCGCAAGCAGTGGCGACACAGCCTTCGAGCAACTACATGCTGCCGGCGAGCTCACGGTCACTGCGCTCGCGAGCGGCGGTGAACGACCCCGGGGCGGCAACGGCATCAACCCAAATACTCACGATTGCGTTATGGGCGAACGAAGCTTGCAAGAAGCCCGTACCATTTGATGTATTCGGGAGTGGCCGACCGATACGGCTCAAGTCGTACGGGGTCGAGCGCCGGAGGTAATCACTTCAAGGAGGACACAATGCTGGCACGCTTCTGCTTAGTCGCCCTCTTCGCTTTCGTCAGTGCATGTTCCGACGGAGGCAGCGACAGCTCGGGCGGCGGGACTCCCCTCGGCGTCGCCGCGCCTGGCGGTGATCCGGTCGGTCACCCGTTGTTCATGAGCCCCCACGTCAATCCGATCGCGAGCCTCGGGGGCTTGATCTACGTCGCCAACACGCCCGCCGACACCGTCGACATCATCGACGCCGACACGCGTCAGGTTGTGTTGCGGGTCAAGGTCGGAATCGACCCGGTCGGACTCGCCGTCAGACCGGACGGCAAGGAGCTCTGGGTCGCCAACCACATCTCCGACAGCGTCAGCGTCATCGACACGGACCCGGAGAGCCCCACCCTGCATCACATCAAGGCGACCGTGCAGGCCTTCGACGCGTCCGGCCTGGGACCCGATTTCGATGAACCGACCGGCATCGCCTTCGCGAGCAACGACAAGGCCTACGTGGCGCTAGGGCCCGACAACGAGATTGCGGTGGTCGACGTCGCTTCGTACGCAGTAACCCACCGG
Source organism: Candidatus Binatia bacterium (assembly GCA_028282445.1). Classification (GTDB taxonomy): domain Bacteria; phylum Desulfobacterota; class Binatia; order HRBIN30; family CADEER01; genus CADEER01. The sequence goes on from JANQHZ010001101.1 coordinate 7,411, forward strand.
CTTCACATCACGGCACAGGACCCGCGCGCGATCGCGGTCGCCGGTGACCGGCTGTTCGTGGTGCCCTTCGAGTCCCACAACCAGTCGCAGATCTCCGGATGTGTCGGCGAGATCGACGGCGACCTGTGCACCTTCGAAATTCTGACCCACGTCGTCTTCAACAACAACATTCTCTCTCTCGGTTACGACGCCGACATCATCATCAATCCGGATCTGCCGGATCGGGACCTCTACGTATTCGACACGGCGACCGACGAGCTGATCGAAATCGTCTGGGGTGTCGGTACACTCCTCTACGGTCTGACCGTCGACAGTCAGGGCCGTGTTTTCGTGGCGCAGACCGAGGCCCGCAACGCGGAGAACGGCAGGGCCGGCACCGAGAAGCACGGCCTGGACGAGTTGGAGAACAGAGCCTTTCTGAATCAGATCACTCGGGTCGACTGCGCCGGAGCGTGCGGAGAGCCGACCCGCATCGACCTCGAACCGCTGCCGCCGCTGCACCCCGCACCCGGTGAAGCTCTCGCAACGCCGTTCGGGATTACCATGAGCCCGGACGAGAGTTTCGTGCTCGCGACCGCCGCCAGTTCCAACCGAGTGTTCGCTATGGATCCGGACAGCGGCGAGGTCCTGTCGCGCGTCGACGTCGGCGCGGTGCCCCGCGGCATCACGATTCCCGACGACGCTAGCGATACGGCCGAAGCCTGGGTTCTCAACGTCGTCGACAACACAGTCGACGTCGTCGACATCAGCGATCCCAGCGCCCTTGCGGTATCGGCCTCGGTCACCTTGGAGGACCCGACCTCGCCGGTCGTGAAGGAAGGACGCAAAGTCTTCCACGATGCCAACGCGTCGACCACCGGCACCTTTGCCTGCGAGAGCTGCCATCCGGACGGCCACACGGATCAACTCTTGTGGGTGCTGGATACACCGATTTGCGACATCCCGGGCTGCACCCAGATCCCGCCCCGCTCCACCATGCCGACGCGCGGCTTGCGCGACACCCAGCCCTACCACTGGGACGGCATCCCCGGAGACCCCTA
>JANQHZ010001115.1 GCA_028282445.1 Candidatus Binatia bacterium
CAAGAAGAAGGAAGCCGAGCTCAACGACCGTGTCGCCAAGGTGGACGAGCAGAAGGAGGAATACGACCGGCTGTTGGACGATACGCGCCAGCAGCTGGAACGCACCGCCGGGCTGACCCGCGATGAGGCCAAGCAGCAGTTGGTCCAGTCGATGGTCGACGAGGCCAAGCACGAGGCGGCCAAGCGAATCCGTGTCATCGAGCAGGAAGCCAAGGAAGACGCCGACCGGCAGGCCAAGAAGGTGATTTCGATCGCCATCGAGAGGCTGGCAGGCGAGTTCGTGGCCGAGCGCACGGTCTCGGTCGTGCATCTGCCCAGCGACGACATGAAGGGGCGGATCATCGGCCGCGAGGGGCGCAACATCCGTGCGCTGGAAGCGGCCACCGGCGTCGATCTGATCATCGACGATACTCCGGAGGCGGTGGTGGTCTCCTGTCACAATCCGATCCGTCGGGAGATCGCCAAGCGCTCGCTCGAACGCCTCCTGGTCGACGGTCGCATTCATCCCGGCCGCATCGAGGAAGTGGTGCGGAAGTCGGAGGACGCGGTCGAGGAGTCGATCAAGGAAGCCGGACAGAAAGCCGTCTTCGAAGTGGGTGTGCACGGTGTTCACCCGGAGATCGTCAAGCTGATCGGCATGCTGCAGTTTCGCTACAGCTATGCGCAGAACGTCCTTACCCATTCGATGGAGTGCGCGTTCATCTGCGGCTCGATGGCGGCCGAGCTCGGCCTTAACGTAAAGCAGGCGCGCCGGGCCGGATTGCTGCACGACATCGGCAAGGCGCTGACCCATGAGGTCGACGGATCTCACGCGGTGATCGGCGCCGACATCGCTCGCAAGTACGGCGAGTCTGCCAAGGTGGTGAATGCGATCGCGGCGCACCACGAGGAGGTCAAGGCCGAGACCATTCTGGCTCCGTTGGTGGATGCGGCCGATGCTCTGTCCGGAGCTCGACCGGGCGCGCGTCGCGAGATGCTGGAGAGCTACGTGAAGCGTCTCGACGATCTCGAGAGAATCAGTCTGTCTTTCGAAGGAGTCGAGAAGTGCTTCGCCGTACAGGCTGGGCGCGAGATTCGTATCGTCGTCCAGCCCGAGGCGATCGGCGACGATCGTGCCTCGATGCTGGCGCAGGAGGTTGCTCGCAAGATCGAAGACGAGATGACCTATCCGGGCCAGATCAAGGTGACCGTCATTCGCGAGATGCGAACGTCGGAGTACGCGCGGTGAAGCGAAGCGGCTCGAAGCGCCGGCATGGCCACGGAGCTGGTCATGCCGGCGGTGACCGCGCATACACTTGCCGTTGGTCGACGGCGGTCGCTTCGGTCGTTCTCCACTGACGATGAACATCCTCTATTTCGGCGATGTGGTCGGCAAGGTCGGCCGCAGGGCTCTGCAGCGGGTACTGCCGGGTCTGATCGAGCGCGAGCGCGCCGACTTCGTCGTTGCCAACTGCGAGAACGTGGCGGGGGGCGCCGGGGTCGACGCCAAGAGTTGTGAAGAGTTGCTCGCTGCCGGAGTCGATGCTCTGACCTCCGGCAACCACATTTGGCGTTTGCGCGAAATTGGCGACTATCTCGACCGTCCCGACTCGCGCTTGATTCGGCCGGAGAACTTCCCGGGCGACCCGCCGGGGCGGGGCTGGGGGGTGTTTACCTCCAACAGCGGCGCCCAGGTGGCGGTGGTCAACTTGATCGGCAGGGTCTTCATGGCCTCGGTTGATTGTCCCTTCCAGGCTGGTGAGCGGCTGGCCGAGGAGCTCGCGACGACCTGTCCGGTGGTGCTGGTGGACATGCATTGCGACGCGACCTCGGAGAAGGGGGCGATGGGCTGGTTTCTCGACGGCAAGGTCAGCGCCGTGGTCGGAAGCCATACCCATGTGCAGACCGCCGATCAGCGGGTTCTGCCCGAGGGGACCGCCTTCATGTCGGACGCCGGGATGTGCGGCCCGATCAATTCGGTGATCGGCGTGAAACCCAAGCTGGCGATCCGTCGTTTCGTGACCCAGCGACCGACGCGATTCGAGACTGCGTCGGGGGAGGTCGTCGTCCAGGGAGCGGTGGTGACGGTCGACGACGCCACCGGCCGCGCTACCGACATCCAACGCATTCAGGAGCTCGTCGCGTGATAGAGGTCGAGGAACAGATCGCACAGATTGGACGGGGAGTGTCGGACGTCATTCCCGGCGCGGAGCTGCGCGACAAGCTGAAGACGGGTCGCTCGCTGCGGGTGAAGTTCGGCGTCGACCCAACCGCACCCGACATTCATCTCGGACACACCGTGCCGCTCAGCAAGTTGCGGCAGTTCCAGGACCTTGGTCATACCGCGGTTCTGATCATCGGCGACTTCACTGCCCGCATCGGCGATCCCAGTGGGAGGTCCGCGACCCGACCGCAGCTCGACGAAGCGGCCGTGCGCGCGGCCGCCGAAACCTACACCGAGCAAGTCTTCAAAGTGCTCGACCGCGATCGCGTCGAAGTGCACTACAACAGTAGCTGGCTGTCCGCCCTCGACGCACAGGCGATCGTCAAGCTGACCGCTCAGACGACGGTCGCGCGGATGCTCGAGCGCGACGACTTCGCCAAGCGCTACCGCGAAGAGGCGCCGATCGGTGTGCACGAGTTTCTGTACCCGCTGCTGCAGGCACACGATTCGGTCGAGATCCGGTCGGACATCGAGCTCGGCGGGACCGACCAGACTTTCAACTTGCTGCTCGCGCGCCAGCTTCAGAA
>JANQHZ010001141.1 GCA_028282445.1 Candidatus Binatia bacterium
GATGTAGTCGCGCACGACCTGCACGTTTCCCGCGTGGTAGGCATCCACCAGTCGGCTCAGGTCGACCCGATTCGAGGTGTTGAGATAGAAATAGCTCCAACGTTCGATCGTGGTTCGGATCAGCGGCCCGAGGCATAGCGCAAACGCCACCGACCCGATCGCCAACCCGGGCAAGCAACGTCGAAGGAAGCCGGGAATCCCGATGGCGAACAAGACCCCGATCGGCACCAAGAGCGCAGGGAACATCTTCGCAGCATGGTAGGTGTGGAAAGCCAAGCCGGACGCGAATCCGAGCCCAACCCAATCGATCGCTCTGCCCCGGCGCAGAACCCGCGCGAAGCAGAGGAGAATGAGCGCCGCGACCAGGATTTGGTGAATGTTGTTGAAGCCGATTCGGCTCCACATCAAATGCGTCTGATTGACGGCCAGCAGAAAGGTCGCCGTCAGGGCGATGACGTTCCCCCACCACATCCGCGCCCAGTAGAACACGGGCACCAAGCTGACGACGCCAACCATCGCCGCCGACAGACGCAAGTGCGGATTGCTCGTCCCCAACGCTTGCACCCAAGAGTAGAGAACCATGTAGGACAGGTTGGGAAAGGCGTTCCAGCCGAGCCCGAAGGCATCGGGAAATCCGTTCGCCCACATCCGCTCGGCGTAGCGACCCAATCGCCCTTCGTCGGGACTGATCCACGCCGGAACGTCCTCGAGAAGGGTGAATCGTAATGCGATCGCCAAGACGAGAATCGCCAAGAGCGCGAATCGCTCCGTGCTCAGGCTCACCTGTGGACCACCGTCCAGTTGCCAGGAAGTGATCTCCATCGCGCGATCGCGCGGCCAGAAGGCCGCAGCGAAAGCCGACAAGCTGGCCAACCACAAGCAGAATCCGAGCAGGTGATTGGACGGATTCCAGTAGGTGGCCGCAAGGCCCAGCAGTACCGCCGCGCTCGCGCCCCCGGTGACGCGCCACGTCGGCGCTCCGGCGAGCAGCGAGCTCGACCGATCACCGAGCAGCGCGCGGATGTCGGATGGATCGAATCGAACCCAGCGAAAAACGAGAAACCCGACCAGCGCTGCGACGATCGCAAGCGCGGCACCGAGCTCACGACCCGGCTGTGAAGATAAATCAACCGCGACCCACCCCGCGGCCAACGCGACCGCCGCTCCGACTACGCGCGCCAGCGGGCGCAGGCGGCCACCGGGGGACGGCTCGCCTGTGGAGAGAGCCAAGATCATCAAGGCGACCGCGACCCCCAAGTGGACCGCCCACTGAGTCCAAGCAACTTGCGGATCGAGGTGGCCACGGTAAGCGATCGTTGCGAAAACGACCGCGGCGACATAGACGCTCAGGCGGACGACCCGCGTTGCCGTCGCCCCTCGGCGCCAAGCGTCGATCGCAACACTCAACGGCCGGAGCTGTGACGGGTCGGCGGATCGTGTCACGTCAGTGGCTTCCTACGACGAGGCGAATCACTGCGTCCCCGTAGTATCGCGGTCGACATTCGTCAAACTCATCGCGAGCGACGCTGCGGCGGCGGTCGTTGCGGATGACCGCTCGCACACGCGGCCCCGACTGGTCGCAACCGCGGCCGATCGCCCGCCAACACCGGCGCTGAAACTCACTCGCTGCGCCAGGAGACTCCTGCGCAGCGCGGTCTGGGAAACCTCGAGGGGAGCTGGTACCTTGCCGCGATGTTCTCAGCGACGTCGTCGCCATGCAGATGATCGTCCTCGCCCTCGTCGTCGCAGCGACCGCTACCCTCGCCGGGTTCGCGACAAATTTCGACCCTTTCGTTCCCCAACCGGGTCTCGACGCGCTGCTACTGATTCCGATCGCGTGTCTCGCCATCGTCGCCACCGTCCTCCGGCACCCGGCGCGGCCGTTTCCGCGCCCGTCCTCACTCGACCTGGCGATGCTGCTGGCGACGAACGCAATCGTCTGCGCGCTCTGGCTGCCGCACTACGACAACTGGCGCTGGGCCTACACCGGCGACTCGATCGCGTGGTACGCCACCGGCGCCACGGCCGCCGAACGAGGCCTACGGCTCAACCTCCTCTCCATGCGCGGCGTCGATTTCCACTTCACCTACCTTCACTCCCTGGCGTTCAACGCACTGGTCTTCGTTTTCGACCCGCCGTTCTTCTGGCACCGGGTCGGCAAGATGCTTGTCAGCACTCTCTCGTTGTCGGCGATCTTCCTCTTCGTCCGGGTCACCGTCGGGCGAGGCTGGGCGTTGGCGGTCGCCGTCTGCGCAGCGGTCAACTTCCACCTGATTCGCATGTCGTACGTCAGCTACGGGCACATCGACAGCTTCATCTTCTACTTCAATGCACTGACGCTGACTGCATTGATCTGGCGGCGCCAGGACGACCACCTCCTCTGGTTCCTGGCGGGCCTCAATGCCGGTATCTCCCTCTACTTCACCCAGACCGCGTGGAGCGGCGTCTGCTTCGCCGGCCTCGGATTGATCGGACTGGCGCTCTACCGTCGCCGCTTCGCCTGCCTGACGATGAGCGCGGCGGCGTTCGCCATCTTCCTGGTGCCGATCGGTCTGCAATGGTCCGACTTTCTGCATCTCATCTCGAGCCAGACCAAGCCGCGCTTCGACTGGGAGTACCTCTCCCAAATGTTCGAGGCCGTTTTCGCTCTGCCCTACTACTCCAAGTTCCTGCACTCTCGTGGCCTCACAGGCGGGTTCCTGCGCGCGCCGCTCGACACGTTGTACCTCGCAGGATGCGCTCTTTGCGCGATCGCCGTCATCGCTCCGGCACGGCGCCCGCTGCGCCTGCCTCGCGTCGCTCCGGCGCTGATCGCCCTGTTGCTGATGGAGATCGTTCTCATGACCATCACCAACAACGGCTACGGGAATCCGAGCATCAATCGAACCTATAACCTCATCCCGCTGCAGATTCTGATCGGCTTTGTACCGCTCATCACGGTCGGGAACTGGGTCCGCGACCGCCGGCCGCTGCAATTGATCGCAAGCCTCCTCATCGTCGGCGTACTCGGCGCCTACGCATTCCGCAGCATCGACGTGGTAGTCGACCCGCCCGACTTCCTCTTCGGGTCGAAAGTGAACGACGGATTCATCGAGCTTCGCCAACGCCATCCGGACCGGCATTCGGTCTACTTCGCGATCGTTCCGCAGGAGATTCCCGACTACGATCCAGGTTCCTTCTTCGACGAAGTCTATGGGCTCGCCGGCTCGGTAACCGCCGTCCTGGGCGTCACCGAAGAGCGTATCCGAGCCGCGTGCGAGAACGGCCATCTCGTTTGTTGCCATCGGGCTCGACCGTGTCCGGAGATCGACCGCATCGCTGCCGACGCTCTCGCATTCGAATGGCTTTTCCGCGAATACCCGACCGTCAACTCCCGTGAGTTACGGTGCCAGGAATGCCTGCCGCCCACCTAACGCTGATCGGCGCGCACCACCGCCTCGTATCGCAATGCGCCGCTGCCCCGCTCGCCCCCGTGCGACGCTTGAAAGTCCGACATCTCTACCATACTTTCGTCGCCATGAACTTCTCCGGCTCCCGGGCCACCGACCGCGAAGCGTCGATCGTCGACGGTAGCGGCGGGTGCGTGGAAGTGGCGACCGCAGCCGTTCCAGCGAGCTCCTAGCCGGTTGCACAACACGACACGGCTACGAACGTACCTCGGCGATATGACTGCGTTGCGAAATTCTCATCAGGGGCTCGGGCTTTCTCCGACGGATCGCACCTGTTGCGGACGCCGAGCCAAGCGTCTTCCCCTGCGCGTCCGTTTTTCAACGGACTGCTAGGCTCGCCAAGAAACCTATGACGAGGGATACCGAAGCGGTCGTGGCGACCGGCATCGACCGACCCTGGGTTCGGCGCGCAATCGTCGTGACCCTTCTGCTCACGGCCGCCGCTCTCTACATCTACCGTCTCGGCGAACATCCGCCCGGATTGTTCTGCGACGAGGCGTCGATGGGGTACAACGCCTACTGCATCGCCGAGGCGGGCATCAGTGAAGACGGCAAGCCTTGGCCGCTCTTCTTCTGGTCGTTCGCCGCCTATAGCTACCCGGTCTATATCTATCCCGGCGCGCTCATCGTCGAGATCTTCGGCCTCAACGAGCTCTCCACGCGCCTACCGGCCGCCCTTTACGGCGCCGCCAGCGTCGTCGTGATTTTCTACCTCGCTCGTTCGCTGGCGGGACTTTGGGTCGGACTCCTGGCTTCGATCTTCCTGACGTTCATGCCGTGGCACATCCACTTCAGCCGCATCGCGTTTGGGATGACAGCCTTCTCGCTGCTCTTTCTGATCACGGTGTACCTGTTGCTCGAGTACGCGCGCGGCAGGCGCACACTCCCGCTCGCGGCCGTGACCGCCTCGCTGACCACCTACGCCTACGCCGTAGCGATGGTCTTCGTACCGCTCTTCGTAGCCGGCTTCGGAGCTCTGTATTTGCCGACGTTGATCCGGCGATGGAAGGAGTCTCTGCTCGCGCTGCTCGTCGGAGCAGCCTGCATCTACCCGCTGGTGGATTTCTACCAAACCCACGACCGCGCCTGGCGGTACGGGCGAAATATTCGCTGGTTCCACGTTGAGGTACCGGAAACGGGGGACCTCGCGAGTCGCGTCGAATCGATGGTCTCTCAAAGCGTAGAGCAATGGCCGCGATTCAAGAAGCATTATGTAAAGTTCTTCAGCGACGACTTTCTACTTCGGCGAGGCGATCCGATCACCCGCCACGCAGTGCGACAGCACGGTGAGCTGTTACCATTGTGGATCGACGTCGGCAGGCCGGTCGAAGTGCCGGGCCTGGGCGTCATCACCGATGGGACGCGCATCTCGGTCTACAAGCTGCTCGTCGTACTGGGGATCGTCATATGCCTCTTCTGGCCGGATCGGCGCCCCAAATTGATTCTGCTTTGGCTCGCCCTTTTTCCGGTCGCCGCCGCGATCATCAAAGAGGTGCCATCGGCAACCAGGTCCTTCCAGGGCACGGGCGCTTTCGCAGTGTTGGCAGCACTTGGCCTGGGTGCCCTATTGGGTCTCTGCCG
>JANQHZ010001161.1 GCA_028282445.1 Candidatus Binatia bacterium
CGGGTCGCGACCGTGGATATAGTAGGGCCACTCGCGGTCGGCGGTCTTGGCCCATGTGAACTCGTTCAGATCGAGGTTGCCCTCACGCAGAATGCTGAAAGGCAAGACGCGGGTCGGTAGACTGTCTCCCGAGCCGCGCAACCGGAAGTTGCAGAAATACACTGCGGTCAATGCCAGGAAGAGGATCGCCGCCGTCCGTCTGCGGCTCGGTAGCCGCCATGCGGAAGCAGCGTGTGGTTCGCCAACCGGCGATCCGGCATCGCTCGCTTTCCGTCTCTTGGCGGCCACGGCTACCCCAGCTTTTCCAAATTGGTTCGGTAGAGTTCGTTGTCGGGCTCGATCTCCAACGCCCTGCGCAGTGCACGGCGCGCCGCCTCCTTATCGCCCATCAAGAACGCGACGTTGGCGCGATACTGATGGAGAATGGCTAGCCCCGGGGCAAGTTCCTCGGCCTCGTCCAATAACTTCATCGCACCTTCGTAGTCGCCGCGCCGCGCCGCTCGGCTGGCTTGTTCGGCGAGGCGAGCGGCACCAACCTCCTGCGCCGTCGCGCGAACCGGCCGCCCCGGCTGGACTCCCAGGCGAGCCAACGCCCGGCGCGACGCCTGATAGCTCGGCGCGTAACGCAGGGCCTGTCGGTAAGCGGCGATCGCCTCCTCCCGCTTCCCCTGCTGCTCCAAGATGACCGCGCGGTTGTGGTAGCTCTCGGGATTGAGTGGCGCTAGCCGCGTCGCCACCGCGAGCTCCTCGAGCGCCTCGTCGAAGCGCCCAAGCGCACCCAATGCACCGGCGTGGCTCGCCCGCAACGCGCCGTCGTCTGGATGCACCTCGATCAGCTTGCGATAGGCGTCCGCGGCCTCGTCATAACGGCCGTCCTGAAACAGCATGGCCGCCAAATTGCGATCGCCTGTCGGCGACTCCGTGTCCAAATAACCAAGCGCACGTAAACGCTCCAAAATCGCCGGATCGACTTCGGCATCGCCCCCCGCCGAGGCAACCGCTCGCCCACCCGCCGACTCGTAGGACGCCACGGTGCGATCCCGCCGGCGCACGTCCAGGCCCTCGTACAGCACCCTCCCCGGCATGTCGCGCGCCGGCGATAGCCCGGCCAGCTCCAACACGGAGGGGGCAATGTCCACCAACACCGGACGATCGAAGCGGCGACGCGGTTTCACGTTTTCTCCGTACGCGTAAAGAATCCCCTCGATGTTGTGAAATCGCTCGCTGACGCGCCGCATATCGCGGGTCTTGCTCGGATCGTCGGGCAGCTCTCCCAGCTGGAAACCGTGGTCGGACAGCACCACCAGGGTGGTGTCGTCGTCCATCATCTCGATGTACTCCCCGACGACTCGGTCGGCGTAGAGATACATTTCTTCGACCGCGTTGCCGAAGCGCCGCTGCTGCTCGGCGAGCTCGCCGGCGAGACCTTCGGCTCGAAACAGATGCCCGAACAAGTGGGAGGTCGAGTCGATTCCCTCGATGTAGACCAGCAACAGATCGGGATTCTCCGTCTCCCACAGACGCTTGCCGATGGCGCGGTAAGATTCCGCCGTCGCATACGCCCATTTGAAGTGAGAGAGATCGTCCTCGAAGCGAAACGGCCTCGAGAACTCTGTATCGTCGACCTGCACGAAGTCGGCGATGTCGGATCGTGTCACGCTCGCCGGTCGCCGGATCAGCGCCTGTAGTCGATCGTGCAAGTCGGCGGGATACGTCACTCCGGTCGAGCTCCCACCGCCATCGAGCCCCTCCTCGAATAGAAAGTGATAGCAGGTGTGATCGCTGACCATCGCGCCATGGATCGTCTCGGCCGGCCAGGTCGCCCACCAGCCGACGACAGACACCTTCTTCTGCGCTTCCGTGAAGATATTCCAAAGCGCCTTTACGGCTCGCATCTGGCTGGTGACGGGTAGCTGCTCGCCGGTCTGTGGATTCACGGTGACGAAGTGACCGATGCGGTGGTCGGCCGGTGTTCTCCCGGTCGCGATCGTCGTCCAGATGATCGGCGACAAGATCGGCCGGCTCGAGATCAGCTTTCCGTACGCCCCCTCTTTGCGGAGCTTTGCGAAGTTCGGCAATCGGCCTTCCGACATCAGCAGGTCGATGACGCCAGGATCCATCCCGTCGAGCCCCAAAACGATCACGCGGCTTCGCGATTCGGAGTGGCATGCGGCAGCAAGAACCGCCAACAGACAAAGCCCGATGAGCCCCCGATGGGAGGATTTCGAACGAGGCGCACGCATGAGTACCGAGTTACCACGCAGCGCCGCTAGGCGCATCCGCAGCACGACTCCGGAATCACGACGACAGGTCGACGATCTCGGGTTCGATGCGGTCGCGCTCGATCCGCAGCCGCGCCAGCGCCACCGGCAGTTTGAATCGACGCGGTCCGGCACTACCGGGGTTGAGGTACCACACCCCCCTGCGCTGCTCACTGTGCGGCCGATGCGAGTGACCGGCGATCACCGCTGACATTTCGGCAGCCGCCGGATCGAGATCGAGGTCGGCGAGATTGTGGATCACGTAGAGGCAGTGGCCGCCGATCTCGACGACATCGCTCTCGGGCAGGCGATCGGCCCACTCACCGCGGTCGACATTGCCGCGAACCGCATGCACCGGCGCGACCTGTCCCAAGCGGTCGAGGACGTCGGGCGAACCCACATCGCCGGCATGGACGATCAGATCGACGCCGGCCAGCGCCGCGACAGCTTCGGGTCGTACCAGACCGTGCGTATCCGAGATCACGCCGACGATAGCAATCGGACTCGCCACCTCTCGACTACACCCCGCGGCCCGCGGTCGG
>JANQHZ010001185.1 GCA_028282445.1 Candidatus Binatia bacterium
CATGTAGGGGCGACGCATGCGTCGCCCGCGCTCGGGCCTCTGCGCCGCCGCGGACCGCCTCAGACTCCGACGGCGGTTCAGCATCCGTGTTCATCCGCGTTCATCCGCGGTTTTGATAGGGTTAGCCGATTTCCAATAGGACCTTAAGCGTGCCGCGTTCGGATGCTCGTTCGAACGCTTCGACTCCGCGTGCGAGCGGAACGCTTTCGGCGATCAGTGCGTCGGTCTCGATCGTGTGCGCCTCGAGCGCTCGCAGGGCCGGTTCGAAGGGGCCGCAGCGCGAGCCGACGACCGAGATCTCGTTGATCACGATCGGCGCGAGGTCGAGGTCGGGGCGGTCGGCAACGGTACTCTTCAACACCAGAGTTCCGCGCGGACGGGTGGCGGCGACGGCGCGGGAGAAACCCTCCGCCGAGCCCGTTGCCTCGACGACCACGTCGGTCGGGTCGCTCCGCCAATCGCTCGCCAGCACGGTCTCGATGCCGCGTTCGCGCAGAACCCTCAACTTGTCGGGATGATTGCCGACCGCGGTGACGCGGGCGCCGCCGGCGGCGAGCACCTGCGCGGCGAGGAGTCCGAGCTTGCCGTCGCCGAGCACAGTGCAGGTCGTCGAGGAATTGATCGGGACCTGTTCGAGGATCTCGTACGCGGCCGCGAGGGGCTCGGCGAATACGGCGCGCCGGTCCGAGACACGATCGCCGACGCGGTGGAGGTTGGCGATCGGCACGGCGACCTGCTCGGCGAATCCGCCGTCGGCCTCCAGGATCCCCATGACCCGCCGGGTCGGGCAGTGTCGCCCGAGACCCGCCGCGCACGCAGCGCAGCGTCCGCACGCGAAATTGATCTCGGCCACGACTCTCGCGTCCAACCACTCGGCCGGCCCGGCGATCACCGAGCCGACGATCTCGTGTCCGAGGATGCCGCGGAACCCCATGTAGCCGCGCACGATCTCGAGGTCGGTGTTGCACACGCCGGCGAGGTGAACGCGCACCAGCGCGTAGCCGTCGGGTAACCCCGGGGGGTCGCGATCGACGACGGCGAGACGGTCGCCGTCCCAATAGAGCGCCTTCACTCGAGCAAATCCTCGGCGAGCGCAGGGAGAACCTCCTGGAGAGGATCTTCGATCTTGCAGTCGGCGTGGGCGTCGAACGGCGTCTCCGAACCGGTGACGATGGCGGTGTGCGCGCCTGCGCGTTTTGCCATCGAAAACATCTCGTTGATCGGCCCGACGACGAGCGAGGTTCCGGCCGCCACGAAGAGATCGCAGCTTGCCGCGGCATCGAAAGCGCGGCTCAGATCGTTCTGGACGAGGCTTTGGCCGAACGAGATCGTCGCCGGCTTCCATGGCCCACCACACTCGCACAGAGGGATTGCCTGTCCGGATTCCCACAGCTCCTGGGCCAGCGCGCGCTCGGCGCGACGCTCGCAGCTCACGCAGATGACGGCCGAGTCGGTGCCGTGGATGTTGATCATGCGATCGGGGGGAAAGGCGCTGCGCTCGTGCAGACCGTCGACGTTCTGCGTAACCAAGAGATCGACGCGACCGGCTTGGGCGAGGCGAGCGAGCGCGTGGTGGCCGGGGTTTGGATCGGCGGCGAGGATCACCTGCCAGGTCTCGCCCTTGTACTGCCAATACTCACGGCGAGCGTCCTCGTCGGCCAGGAAGCTCTGGATGGTGACCGGTTGGTAGCGGCTCCATCGCCCCCCTGGCGAACGGAAGTCGGGGATCCCGGAGGCCGTCGACAGGCCTGCGCCGGTTAGGATCACGACGCTCTCGGCGTCGCGCCACTTCGCGGCCAGGGTTTCGAGGGTGTGCGGCATCGTTCGGTCGTCTCATCGCGCGGCGACAACTGTCAAGTCCGGATAGGGGAGTGGGTTCGGTGTCAGCTTGACAACGGTCGCGCGAACTCGTTACGAGAGCCGCCGGGGGGGCGTGGGCGCACGCGCGGGGGAGCCGAGTTTTGCCTTTGCTGTGGTTTCGCGTCAAAACCGAACGTGGAGGCTTTGATGGCGAAGCGAATACTTATTGCGATGGTTTTCGGCGGCATACTTGCCGCCGGCTTTGGTTGTGGCGCGAGCGACGACGAGCAGGCGTTGAACCCGACGCCGACTCAGGGCCCGCCGACCCCGACCCCGCTGCCGATTTGCCAGGGGCTCGATGTGCCTCCCGGACTCGGTTGCCGTCCGTTCACTTGGACACAGCCGGAGGCGAGCAATGATTCGGGGACGCAGCTTTTTACCACGCTTGCTTCGGGAGATGGCTTCAACTTTCTGCCGTCTCTGGTCGGAAATGGGCTGGATCCGGGCGGCAACTTCGTCGACCTTCCTCCCGGCATTGCACTGCTCGCCGGCGTGGGGGATCCCGTGACCGGGGTCACCCCGGTTTCGATCGGGGTGACGGAGGAAAATCAACTGGAGCCCGGTTTCTTGGTGATCGGTATCAAGCCGCTGCTCGACTACATCTGCTTCAAGATCGAGCTCGAGTCGGTGCAGGGCGAGCTCTATTGCAACGGCAGCGACAGCGTGGGAATCGACACGCGCATAACGGCGGAGAGCGGTGTCACGCCGACGGAAGACGATGTGATCGAGTTGAAGCTTGGCGATTCGACCATGCCGGGC
>JANQHZ010001186.1 GCA_028282445.1 Candidatus Binatia bacterium
CGGCATCTGGCGCAGCGGTAGTCCGCTGCGCGACGAGCTGCCCGACCAACCGATTCTGGCCAAGCCGTGCACCCAGGACCGGCTGCGCGAAGTGCTGCGTCAGGTGCGAAGCTTTAGGCAAGACGCTGCTTGACTGCTACCGCATCGATTCAACCGGCATTCAGCCGAAACAATCGGATGGTGTTCTCGGTAGTTTGCGCGGCCAGCGCATCGATGCTCTCGCCGCGCACCTCGGCGAGAACCGCGGCCGTATGTGCAACCAGCGCGGGTTCATTGCGCTTTCCGCGGTAGGGGATGGGCGCCAGGAAGGGCGAGTCGGTCTCGACCAACAGTCGGTCGCTCGGAACGATGCGCGCGGCTTCGCGGAGGGGTTCAGCCGTCTTGAACGTCACGATCCCACTGAAGGATAGGTGCAAGCCCAGGTCGAGGAACGTCCTGGCGGCGTCGGCGTCGCTCGAAAAGCAGTGGATGACGCCGCCAGCGCTGCCCAAGCCTTCATCGGCTACGATTTCCGCTGCGTCCGCATCGGCGTTGCGCAGGTGGATCGAGACCGGCAAATCCATGCGCTTGGCCAGATCGAGAAAGCGGCGGAACGCCTCCCTCTGCTCAGGCCGCGGCGAGTTGTCGTAGTAGTAGTCGAGTCCGGTCTCGCCGATTCCGACCACCCGCGGGTTGTCGGCGAGCTTTTCGATACGCTGGAGGAGCTCGTCGGTAACGGTCGCCGCCTCGTGCGGGTGGATGCCGACGGTGGCGGAGATCGATGGGTTGCGCTCGGCGATGTCGATCGCCTCGAGGTTGGCTTCGAAGGGGCCGCTGGCGCCGATCGTGATCATGCGCGCGACGCCCGCGCGGTGGGCGCGCTCGATGACATCGGCGCAGTCCTCCTCGAACGATCCGATGTCGAGGTGACAGTGGGAGTCGGTCAGGAAGACGCCGCCCCCCAAGGAGGGGAGGTCGTCGATCGATACTTGCGCGGGGCGCCAGGGCATCGAGGCTGTCGGGCGACCGGCGCTAGCTTTCCGGACGCTTGCGGACGAGGTCGTCGAGCATGACCTCGACCTCGACGTCGTCGTCCTCGACCCGGAGAACGACCGACTGCTTCAGTCGATTTTGTCGAATCACGACGCCGTTGCCTTTGGTCGATTCCACCTTCTTTCCGACGTTGGGCAACGCCCGCCCCAACTCGCGGTACGTCTCGTACTCGTATCGCAAGCAGCACTTCAGCCGCCCGCACATACCGGCGAGCTTCGATGGCTTGAGGGAGAGGCCCTGTTCCTTGGCCATGCGCACCGAGACCGAGCTGAACTCGCGCAGCCAGCTGGAGCAGCAGAGCTCGCGGCCGCACGGACCCATCCCGCCGATCATCTTGGTCTCGTCGCGATTGCCGATGTGTTTCATCTCCACGCGGGTGTGAAGCGTTTGGTTGAGGTCGCGGACCAGCTCGCGGAAGTCGACGCGCTTTTCGGCGAAGAAGAAGAAGGTGATCTTCGAACCGTCGAAGGTAGACTCGGCGGTGATCAGGCGCATCGGCAGCCGGCGCTCTCGGATACGATGAGCGCAGATTCGCTGAGCCTTCCTTGCCTTCTGCAGATTATTCTCTCGCTTGGCGAGCGCCCGTGAATCGGCTCGCTTGATGACTCGCGGTGTACCTTTTCCCAGTTGGCGCACGTCGACCGAACGCGGCTCGGCGGCGACGGTGGCTAGATTCGTACCTCGGTTGGTTTGGACGAGCACGACGTCGCCGCGCTTGAGCGGCAAGTGGCCGGCGTCGTAATCGTGCAGAGTCCCCGTCGGCCTGAACTGGACCTTTACCAGAGCGCGACTCTTCTGCTCGTTTGAATCGGTGGATTCGGCGCTCATGGCTGTATTCCGCGGGATCTCCCCGACAGACTGGTTGCGTTCATTTGCGGCCTTCACTCGCCGCGGCGAAGTCGTGGGCAACCTTCGTGCGCGCGAGCTTGATTCCGACAGCCTCTGCGAGC
>JANQHZ010000726.1 GCA_028282445.1 Candidatus Binatia bacterium
CGGCCAGCAGGCCCGCCACCAATCCGATCAGGATCTGCCAATGCAGCTCCCGGTACCAAGCCCCACCACCGTCCCGCATCGCCGCACAGTAGCCAATGCTGCAGGCGGGGGATAGTCCGATTCAAAGGGCTGAGGCTGAGCCAGGGGCTGAGGCTGAGGATGGTGGTCGCGCCGAGCGCGACTTCTGTCGCAGCGCCCGGCGCGCGCCCACAGACCTCGGGATTGGCCTCCGCCCCTGCCCATACCTGTTGTTGGCGTGGACATGTCGGCTCGCTTCCGTGACAATCGCGCCGTGAGTGGGGATGTTCTCATCATCGACGACGAAGCGCGGATGGGGCAGATCATCGAGATGGCCCTGCAACGCGACGGCTACGCATGCCGTACGTTCACCGACCCGGGGCAGGCGCTCGCTTACCTCGAATCCGCGCCGGTCGACGTCGTCGTCAGCGACCTCAAGATGCCCGAGGTCGACGGCCTCGAAGTTCTGCGCCGGGTCGGTTCGACCCCGGCCGCCCCACCGGTCATCTTGGTGACGGCGCACGGCACCGTGGCAACCGCCGTCGCCGCGATGCGCGACGGTGCCTTCGACTACGTCACCAAACCCTTCGACAACGACGAGTTGCGCGCGACCGTCGCGCGGGCGATGGAAATGCGGCGCTTGCGCGCCGAGAACGACAACCTGCGCAGGGAAGTCGGCAGACGCTACGCCCCCGACTCGATCGTCGCCGAGAGCCCGCCGATGCGCGCCTTGCTCGACCTGCTGCAGCGGGTCGCGCCCAGCAAGGCGACGGTTTTGGTGCAGGGCGAGAGCGGAACCGGCAAGGAGTTGGTGGCGCGACTACTCCATTACTGGAGCCCGCGCGTCGCCGGCCCGTTCGTCGCTGTCAACTGCAAGGCGTTTGCAGAGGGAGTCCTGGAGAGCGAGCTCTTCGGACATGTCGAGGGGGCATTCACCGGCGCCGCAGCCGATCGCGCAGGCTGCTTCGAGCGCGCCGCCGGGGGAACTCTCTTCCTCGACGAAATCGGCGAGATTACCGAGGACTTCCAGGCCAAACTGCTGCGCGTCCTGCAAGAAAACGAGGTCCTGCGGGTAGGCGCGGACACGCCGATCCGGGTCGACGTGCGCGTCGTCGCCGCAACCAACCGAGATCTGCGCGAGGAGGTCCGGAGCGGTCGCTTCCGCGAGGACTTGTTCTTCCGCCTCAACGTCATTCCGGTCGAGCTGGCCGCCCTCCGCGACCGCGCCGACGACGTCGTTCCGTTGGCGCGACACTTCCTCGACGTCTATTGCCGCGAAGAAGCGCGCGAGCTCCGCTTTTCGGACGAGGCATTGAGCGCATTGAGCGCGCACCGTTGGCCGGGCAACGTGCGAGAGCTACAGAACGCCGTCGAACGCGCCGTCGTCCTGGCGCAGAGTGACGAAATCGGCCCGGACGACTTCCTGCTCGACACCACCCGTACACCGGCATCCTCCGCCACGGCCACCCCGTCGAGCACGTTGCGCGAGCACCTCGACCGCGCGACCGCCGACCGAATCCGCTCCGCCCTCGCCGAGACCGACCACAACCGCGGCGAGGCAGCCAAGGCGCTCGGCATCGAGCGAACGACGCTCTACCGGATGATGAAGAAGTACGGACTCTAGCCCGCACTATTCATTAATTTTGAGCCGGCGCCGCTGAAAACCCTTGCGGCACATGCTCCAAACGCTTGTTGTCGAGGTCGCCCTGTTTCGACACGGTGTCGTCTCGCGATCCAAGGCCGACGCGCAATGGATCCTTCAGGCATGCACTTCCGCGGGCGCTTTCCTCAGTCCGTAGGGCGGCCCTGGGGCCGCCGTTCAAGATGGATAGAATCGGGCAACCCGAGCGCTGGTCCACCCAGCGATGACGAGGGGGGCTTCTCCGACCGCCCCCGCGCCCGCTCTTGCCGGGTCGCCACCAGCCAGTATCTTCGAGCGATCCAACTGGAGAGTGAGATGCCGAAAGCCGTATGGAACGGAGCGACGATCGCCGAGAGCGACGCATGCGTCGAGGTGGAGGGAAATCACTATTTCCCGATCGACGACGTACGCTCGGAGCACCTGCAGGCGAGCCAGACCACGACCGTCTGCTCCTGGAAGGGAACCGCGAGCTACTACGACGTCATCGTCGACGGCGAAACCAACAAAGACGCCGCCTGGTACTACCCATCACCGAAAGATGCCGCAGCCAACATCAAAGGCTACGTCGCCTTCTGGCGAGGCGTCGAAGTGAGTTGATCCACCACCGAGCCACAGAGACACGGAGATTTCGGGTATGGCTAGGACCGTTTCCGAGGCCCACGCCTCTTGTTGGTCTCAGTGTCTCTGTGCCTCCGTGGTGAAAATCAGCGAACCTCGATGCGGACCGGCATCAGCGTAAGGACACTGCCGTCGGGGAAGTCGAGCGCGGAGAGCGCCATGCCGAGTCGGCTCCACAGGCGGGGCATGCGCATCGCCATCCGGGTCGCCAGCGCGTCCGCGATTCGTTCGAACAGTCCGCGTTCGCGCGGGTAGAAGACCACTTCGACCTTCTTCTTTGGGTCGATCCCGATGGCGACTTTCGCCTCGTCGATGGCGTCCAGCAGTCCGCCGAGGCGATCCACCAGCCCGTTGTTCTCGGCCTGCTCGCCCGTCCAGACCCGCCCCTGACCGACGGCGTCGACCTCCTCCGCGGTCATCGATCGACCGCTCGCCACGCGATCGACGAACAGTGCATAGGTCTTCTCCATCGAAGCGCGCAC
>JANQHZ010000005.1 GCA_028282445.1 Candidatus Binatia bacterium
TCACTCCGAAAAGTTGGGAGAGGTCGCCGATGAGTTCGACGGGATTCACAACGTCCACCGCGCCAAGGATGTGGGCTCGCTCGACGACGTCCTGGCTCCGTCGCTGCTGAGGCCGCGCTTGATCGAGGCGGTGGAAAGCGGAATGGCTCGAGCCGAGGAGACGGCTTCGAAAAGCACCTGACGTAGATGCCCGCCGGAAACTGGCCGGTGCCGGTTATCACGTCGGAGTAACTTTTCGTCGGTGCCCCTAGAGTCGTCGCCGCGGCGACGACTCTAGGGTTGCGCCGCGGATTGTCGCGCAGCCTTCTCGTTGCTGTACTGGCCGCTCAGAGTCGGGCCGAGAATCGCTCCCAGCGCTCCAAGGCTGTTGGCGTCGCCATCCCCGACGACGATGTTCGGGACCAGCTTGTTGGCGTTGGCCATCGCCGATTCGATGAGTTCCGGGTTCTTCTCGACGATCTCAAGCAGACGTCCGACCACGAATTCGAACTTTCGGAGTTCGGCGACCCGATCTTGCCCGAGGACGGCAGCCTGGGCTCGCTGACCGGCCGCGATTTCCGAAAGCTTGAGACGCTCCCCCTCCCCCTCGAGCTGCCGAGCCTTCTTGAGTCGCTCGGCGCGTTGGACTTCGATCTCGGCCTTGACCAGATTTGGTTGCTGGTCGGCGGTCGCGCGCGCTCGCGCCGTTTCGACGCGTTTGTCCTGTGCTCGCTTTTCTTGGGCGAACGCAGCCTCGAGCTGCTGCGCCAGTTGCTCTCGCCTTCGCGCGACAAGCAGCTCGGGTGGAATCGCCGGCTCGCCCAGTCGCACTTCCTTGACGTCGACGCCGGCCTTGTCGCCCTCGGGCTTGATCTTCTCTTCGATGTTTCCCTCGAGGACGGTTCGGTTTTCCATCAGATCGAGAACGCGCGTCGGGCGGGTCACCTTGCAGCGCACGACTTCGATTTCTTGGACCGCTGCCGCGTCGGACTCAGTATCCTGCCCGTCGTCGCCTTGTTCATCGCGGGTCGTGTCTTCTTCGGTTTCGACCGCTTGGATCTGTGTCCGTTCAGCGCCGGTTGGTACCCCGACCGCGGTCGTCGGGATGAAGTACGACTCGCCTTCGCGATCGCGGTCGTTGCACCGCTCGACCGGCAGCACGTCGAGGGCGGTAATCTGTCCGCCTCCGATGTTGCGCAGCACCGATCTCATCGCCGGAGTGATGATGCGGTCACGCACTTCGGTGAGTCCTCCTACCGAAGCGATCACGAAGGGAGCTTCGGCCGGCGATACCTGGACCTGGGCGCGCGCTTCTTGCGGCACCTCCCAGCCCTCGACCTTGATGAATACCGCCGACCCCGCCGCATCGGACGGCACCGGGACTTGGTTCTCGGTTTCTCGCGCGACGATTCGTCCGTCCTCCTCCGCGTCGAGGTCGATCCGCCGCTTGGTGTATCCGCCCCTGTACTCCCAAGTTTGCAGGCGCGTATCGACCGGGTAGAGAGCGAAGGCGCGTCGATTGATGAAGTACTTGCCCGGCGAGAGAGATTGGTCCCAGATGCCAATGCATCCGACCGGAACGAGCGGTACGGCGAGCTTGCCGCCGGTGGGATCCTTGGTCGCCGTCGGTTCGCAGGAGTCCGGTTCGCTCGGTACGCCGAACTCTCCGAAGTCGACCCCGGTCTTCACGTTGGATCGAATTACGCCGACGAAGCCGACCGGAATCTCGGTGACTTCGGTTGACTCCGACTCCTTGGCAACGACGCGGTAGTAGTCTGGGAAGTTGATTGGTTTTCCGTCTTGCTTCGGCCATTTCGAGAGCAGCAGGCTTCCCTGTGGGATGCGTACCTCGACGTCCCACAGGTAGCGATTCAGCCGGTGGCGTCCAGGCGGCAATACCGACACTTGCGGTCCTTTGCGTCCGCGTGGCGCCCTCACCCGTTGATCGTTGGCGAGATCGGCGCCGAGAAAGTAGCGGGCGTCCTCGACCATGTGCTGGCGCTCGCCGACTGGGAACGCTTCCGCGAAGGCCTGATCCGGACGCAGCCCGTTTCCGTCTTTCGCTGTCAGCTCTCCGTAGAATCCCTCGGGGATCTCGACGACATCGAGCATCTCGACATCGAACATGACGTTCACCAGCGGTGAGATATGAAATCCTTCCGCGACGATGTCTGCCTGCATGCCCATCTCGCCACCGGTGGCGATCAGACGCCCGTCGCTCAGAGTGTCGCCGAGATACAGCCGGTTGAAGTGCGCGACCTCGCTTTTGGGAACCCGATAGTAGCTGGTCGACATCAGCGAGAGGAAGCACAGAGCGACGGCTACGATTTGTGCCAATCGCGCCGAGCGATCCGTCATTGCGCTCTTCCGCATCATCGACGGGCCGGCGATTGCGAAAGCGATCAGGACGAAAGCGAAAATCACGTATCCCATCAGAGCTCCTCACCGTCCGTGGGTTGGATCGTAGGGTCCACCGCCCACTCGAGGTCGTGAAGCGCGGCCCACTGCCGCGCCGCTGTCAGGCACCGTCGCTCGGGGCCGAACTAGCGTCTCCCTTATGCCACGAAACGGCGGAATCGGCTATGCGAATTTTCGAGCGCCATTGATTCTGACGGGCCTTTCATGGCTGTTTGCCGACGCCTCGAGCGCTCATTCGCAGTGGCGATCGGCGACACCGAGCGCGATGTCGAGCTTCTCGATGCCCTCGTCGATGTCGTCCCTGGTGGCGATCAAGGGCGGCGCTAGGGCCAGAACCGTTCCGGGGTTCGCCGCCATGGCGATCATGCCGAGCTCGATCAGCTTCTTGCCGACCGCGAGCTTGGGATTCATGCCGGGCTCGAGCTTGCCCCGGATCGGAACCATCGGCTCCTTGGTCGCACGGTTCTTCACCAGCTCGAGCCCGACGAAGAGGCCTTTGCCACGTACGTCGCCGACGCTCGGATGACGCTCCTGCAGCTCGCGGGCGCGCTCGAGCAGGTAGTCCCCGATGCGCGCTGCGTTAGCGATCAGGTCGTCGTCGTGGTAGCAGGCGATCACCTCGAGCGCAGTGGCGCAGGCGAGCGCATGGCCGGCGTACGTCGCGCCATGGCCAAAGAAGTGATCCTTGAAGTAGTCACCGATCGGCTTTCGCGCGATCGCGGCACCGAGCGGGAGGTAGGCGCCGGTGATTCCTTTGGCGAGGGTCATGATGTCGGGCACGACGTCCCAATGGTCGACGGCGAACCATTCCCCGGTGCGACCGAAGCCGGTCATGACCTCGTCGGCGATGAGCAGGATGCCGTGCCGGTCGCATAGCTCGCGGACGCCGGGGAGATAGGCGTCCGGGGGAACGATGATGCCGTTCGCCCCGGTGATCGGCTCCACGACCATTGCCGCGATCTGATCGCCACCGCCTTCCCATTCGACGACGCGCTCGAGGTATTCGAGATGTCGCGCCGCGCACTCG
>JANQHZ010000008.1 GCA_028282445.1 Candidatus Binatia bacterium
GCGGCGGGAGACGATCTCGCGGCGCGCTGAACGATTCCGAGCCACGCTCGGTAACAGGGAAGGCTTCAATCCGATGACGATACCCAAGATGCTATTGACCCTCGCGCTGTGCACACTCGTGACGGTCCTGTCTCCGTTCGGAGCGACGACCGTCACGATGGCGCAGGAAGTCGACGGCGGGGCGCCCGAGCTTGCCGGCGAAGCGGAAGCCGAGCCGGCGGCGGTTCCGGAGGTGTTCTCCGACGAGGTCGCCGCAGACGGCTTTGCCGACGAGGAGTTTGCCGAGGACGAGCTCGTCGAAGAAGGGCTAGAAGGAGCCGGCGAAGAAGAAGGAAACGGCGCGCTCGACTATACGCTCATGGAGCTGGTCGCCTTCGGCGGGGTGGTGGGCTATCTGATCATCGCCCTGTCGTTCGTCGCTGTCGCGCTGGTGGTCGACGACTTCCTACTGCTCCGCCGCAAGGTCCTCATGCCTCCGACCGAGCTCGAAGAGCTGCGTGGGCTGGTCGGCGAGGGCCGATTCCAGGAGGTCGTCGACGAGGATCGATCTTCCTTCGTCGGAGCGATGACCTCCGCCGGGATCGTCGAGCGCAGTCGAGGCTACGACGCGATGGTCAAGGCGATGGAGGACGCCGCCGACGGTCTCACCGGTCGGCTGTTGCGCCGGATCGAGTATCTCAACATCATCGCCAACGTGACGCCGATGCTGGGGCTGCTCGGCACCGTCATCGGAATGGTCAAGTGCTTCAATCAGATCTCGGTCGCCGTCGGCGGTGTGGATCCGCGGCTGCTGGCGGCGGGAATCTTCCAGGCGTTGATGACGACGGTCATGGGGTTGATCGTCGCCATTCCGTCGCTCTTCGCTTTCAGCATGTTTCGCAACCGTGTCGATTCGCTCGCTGCCGAAGCGACCGAATGCGCCGAAGACATCGTCGCGCCACTCAGGCCGGCCGAAGGCGGTGCGACCCCGGTGGCGCGTCTGAGCACGGCTTCGAGCTGAGATGCACGCCGCACGCTCGACTCGTCCGAGGTCGACCTCGGCGAACATTACGCCGCTGGTCGATATGTCGTTCCTGCTCATCACCTTCTTTGTGATGACGTTGCGATTGGGGGCGAGTCAGGAAAAGGACCTCGAGCTTCCCAAGGCGGACCAGGCGAATACCCGTCACGAGTCCCAGCTGCATATCGTCACACTCGACGTCAATCAGCACGGCCTGGTGCAGTGGGGCGGACGCGAGTGGTCGGCTGCTGAGTTGGTTGGCCCGCTGACCGAGCGCCGCGGCGAGAACGAAAACATAAAGGTCGTGGTTCGAGCCGATGCCCGATCGCCTTTCGACCAGGTGCAGCGAGTGATGGCCTCGGCGGCTCAGGCGGGGATCTCCAAGGTCTCGATCGCGGCGCTCAAGCTCGGTGACGACTCTTGAGACCTCCGCGCCACGAAGGGGTGGGAGGCAGCACGCCCCTCCAGATGACTCCGCTGATCGACGTCGTCTTCCTGATGTTGAGCTACTTTCTGTTCACGATCAGTCTCGGGATGTTGGAGGGTGTGCTGCCGTCGAAGCTTGCGTTGGGCGAAGATCAGGAGCGCGAGGAGCGGGAAGAAGAACCCGCTGAGCAGGTCATCGTGCGACTGGTGGCGAGTGGCAAGAAGGTGCAGTACTTCATGGACGATTGGCCGGTGACCGGCTTCGAGCAGTTGCAACAGCGTCTCGGGGCTCTTCCCAAGGACACGATGATCGTGATCGCGGCGGCGCCGACGGTGCGAACCGCGCCGGTCGTACGGACCTACAATCAATGCTTGAAACTCGGACTGTCGCGAATCGTATTTCCGGTTGCGTCGTAGCTGCGGCCGCGTTGCTGGCCGCCGCCCTCGTCGCACCTTCCGCGTCGGGCGCGAGTGTCGAGGGCGAGTTGCGGTCTCTGCGCTCGCAGCTGACCTCGCTCGAAGGCAACAGTGGGTGGGATCTGAAGGCCGAGCAGGCCTTCGTCGACGAGATCGATTCGGTCGTGAACCGCATGCGCACCGGCGGTGGGTCGCGCGACACCGCTCGTCAATTGCGCGAGCTGTTGGTGGCGGCGAACCGCCGCTACACGGGTTCGCTCGAGAAGGAGCGCAAAGCCATCATCGCGGCCGACGGTGACCTCGAGTCGGCGCAGGAGTCACCCGGTTGGCAACTGCGCGAGGAGCTCGGGCTGCGGATGCAGTATCACCTCAACTGGGCGTATCTCGAGGCGGCGACCCGCTACGAGCCGCGCAGCTCGCGGCGCGGTCAGTGGCTGCGTGAGGCGATCGACGGGTTTGGCGAGTTCGTCGGCGTGCAGGGCGACGCCGCTCTGGCGGCCGAGAGTCTCTACGGTCGCGGCATGTGTCGCCGCGCGCTCGAACAGCACTCGAAGGCGATCACGGACTTCAAGCGTGCGCTCGCGGTACCGGCGCCGAGCGACCTGGCGCCGAGGATTCGGTCGGCGATGATCGAGAGCCTGATCGACACCGAACGCCTCTCCGACGCGCGCAAGGTGAGCGCCGATCTCCTGCGCAGCGAGCGCAGCGGAGAGTCGGAGTTCCTGCGGGCCAAAGTCCTGCTCCTCACCTTGGCGTCGCCGGGCGGAAGCAAGAAGAGTCGGCGCGCCTACCGCAAAGAAGTTACGGATTGTGTCGGCCGCTTGGAGAAGCGCGGCGGCAAGTGGGCGCGGCTCGGTCGCCAGCTGGTTTCGGCCGGCATTACCCGTCCGGAAGAGTGGCTCGAGCAGGAGGACGGAGCGACGATCCAGTGGGTCGTGGCGGAATCACTGCGTGGTCGCGGCAAGTGCAAGGACGCGATCCCGCTCTACCAGAAAGTCTTGGCCGGTGAATCGAATCCGTCGCCGGAAGTGCTGCTGGCGATCGGTGCGTGTCAGTTCGAGACCCAGGACTACCAAGCCGCCTACGACAGCCTGTCCGGGATCGAGTCCGACCAAGGCGATGCGGCGGCCGATGCCGCCTATCTGCGTTTCAAGGCGGCCGAGGCGATCGAGCACGGCGCTCCATCGGAGGAGTCGTCGCAGCGACTCGAAGCCGCGGCACGCGGCTACTTGCAATCGTTCCCGGATCACCCCCAGGCCTTCGAAGCGCATTTTCGTCTCGGTGAGATCGATAGATCGAAGGGCAACCTGACGGCAGCGATGGCTTCCTTCGACGCGGTCGCGGGCGACTCGCCGTTTCACCTGCGGGCTACGTTCTCGAGCGCTCAATGCTCGGTCGAAGAGCTCGAGCGCAACATCGCGGCCGGCGGCGACCGCAGCGAGCAGCTCGCGCAGGCGTCCCTCGATCGATTGCGCCGCTTCCTCGGAGAGACCGCGAAGTTTCGCCAGCGCGCCGGCGCGAGCGCGGCCGACGAGGTGATGTTGGCGCCGATGGAGGCCCACGCCAAGGTGTTGTCGTCGGTGGTGCTCACCAGCGGCCGCAACCCGGCGGAGCTCGAGGAGGCGCTGCAGCT
>JANQHZ010000038.1 GCA_028282445.1 Candidatus Binatia bacterium
ACGCCTGTCGGCGATGGATGCGATGTTCCTCGATATCGAGGATCACAATCAGCATATGCATATCGGTTCGGTGGCGGTTTTCGACGCCGGTCCGCTGCGTACGGCCGAGGGCGGTATCGACATCGATCTGATTCGAGACCATTTCGAACACGCGACCGCCAAGCATCAGCGCTTTCGCCAACGTCTTTCCTACGTGCCGGGGTTCGGCCGCCCGGTGTGGATCGACGACTCCAATTTCAACCTGAGCTACCACGTCCGCCACACCTGTCTGCCCGCGCCCGGCGACGAGCGAATCCTCAAGCGCCTGGCCGGGCGGATCATGTCGCAGCAGCTCGACCGAGGGAAACCGCTCTGGGAGACGTGGTTCGTCGAGGGGGTCGAGGGCGACCGCTTCGCCGTCATCACCAAGCTGCACCATTGTCTCGCCGATGGGATCTCGGGTGTCGACCTGGCGTCGGCTTCGATGGGTATCGATCCAAACTACCGCCCGAAGAAGTCGAAGCCGTGGACGCCACGACCGGCGCCGGATGGCGGTCGGCTGTTGGCCGATGAGTTGCGACGGCGTGTCGGTGGGCCGCTCGCCTTGCTCGCGCAAGGGCAACAGGGGCTCTGGCAGGACATCGGCGAGATTCGCAACGCCACCCGCGGATTGTCCGAGACCTTCAACAACCGCGATGGAGGCGCCTCCGACGAGACGATCTTCGACGTCGATTTAGGCCCGCACCGACGCTTCGATTGGACACGTTTCGACCTTGCCGAGGTCAAGCGGGTGAAGGATCGTCTGGGCGGCAAGCTGAACGACGTCGTTCTCGCGGTCGTCGCGGGTGGGCTGCGGCAGTTCCTTCGGCAGCGGGGTCTGCCCGTCGAACGCCTCAACTTCCGAGTCATGGTTCCCGTGAGCATCCGTGGCGAGAGCGAGCAGGGCTCGCTGGGCAATCGCGTGTCGATGATTCTGGTGAACCTGCCGCTGGATGAAGACGATCCGCTCGGGCGCTTCCGTCGGGTTGCGGACGAGACGACGCAGCGCAAGCGCGGCCACCAGCGCGACTTCGCCGAATTGTTCGCCAGGGCCGCCGATGCTGTATTGCCCGAGCTCACCGGCCCCTTGGCGAGGCTCGGGATGCGGACGCACGCGGCCAATCTCGTCGTTACCAACGTCCCTGGACCACCGGTCCCGGTGTACCTACTCGGCGCGCGCCAGCTGGAGGTCTACCCGGTAGTGCCACTGGCCGCCGATCAAGGCCTGGGAATCGCGCTGCTGAGTTACGCCGACGGCCTGTATTGGGGGTTCAACTCCGACTGGGACGCGCTGCCCGACTTGCACGACTTGGTCGACGCCTTCAACACGGAGTTCGAGTCGCTACGCCAAGCTGCCGATGGTGTCGGTGCGGAGCCGGGCCCGGCGACAAGACGCGCGTCTACGAGTCGTAGCACCGCGAGGAAGAAGCGCGTTAGCCGTAAGTCTTCCGCGACCAAGAAGCGGGTTGGGAAGAAGTCGGCGGCGGCAACGAAAGGTGTCGCCAGGAAGTCGGCGGCGACGAAGCGATCCCCCAAGCCGCGACGCTCGACGAAGAAGTCGGCGGCGAAGCGCCGGAAGCGTTCTTAGGGTCGCGCCCTCGGCAATGATCGCTGGCGCCACGGCGTTCGAGCGACACGCTTAGTTGCGCTTCGCGCTTCTTCGAGTTTTTGCGGCCGAACGTTTTTTTGCGGTGGGTTTGCTCACGGCCTTCGACTTCCGTCGTGGGCGTTTCTTCGCCGGTTTCTTGGTCGCGCGCGCGCCACGAGTCTGCGGCGCCGGGTCGCCCGGGCCCAGCCAGCGCCTTGCGTTGCGCAGCAGGACTTGGCTCGGGCGCAGCTCATTGAGTCGGCTGAGGATCGGATAAGGGTGCTCTTTGGCGAGCGCTTTCAGCCGTCGCTGCATCAAGTCGGTGATTTCGTCGTAGCATCGGGCTACGACCTTCTTGCTGCGCGCACCCTTTGGGCCGTAGTGGGACCAGTCGAGCGGTTCGTCGATGTGAACCGTCACCTTGGCGGGGAGCTGGATGGAAGGCACGAAGGCGGGGGTGATGCCGAAGGGGATGTTCCAGATGAACGGGAACACCTGGATGTGCAGCTTTTCGAGCCCGGTATCGTGTGCGAAGCGGCGCCCTCGACTCAGCACCAATGTGGACTGATGGGCGCCGTGAATGGTCATCGGGACGACCGGTACTCCCGTCGATAGCGCCAGCTTGACGAAGCCGACGTGACCGCCGAA
>JANQHZ010000047.1 GCA_028282445.1 Candidatus Binatia bacterium
CCTCGTATCGCGCTGATGCAGGGGCACGACTCGCCCGACCTGCGCAGCGAGGTCGGCCGCGCTGTCGGTGTTTTGTCGCAGCTCTACGATCTGACGCAGCTCGATCTGAGCCAGACCCCCGAGGTCCCGGACGAAGTCGATGCGGTCGTCGTGATTGCGCCGAGGACGCCGCTCTCCGAGGACGAGCTCAAAGCACTCGACTCGTTTGTCGCCAGGGGCGGCTCGCTGGCCGCGTTTCTGGACGCGATCAAGCCCGACTTGCAGAGCATGCAGTCGGAGGAGGTCGACCACGGCATGGGCGAGTTGCTGGCATCGTACGGCATCTCGATCGAGCCGGGTTTGGTCCTCGACGCCCTAAGTGCGACCATCGCCGTGACGCGCCAGCAGGGCTTCATGCGCATTCAGCAGCCGGTGCAGTATCCGTTCTTGCCGCAGCCGGAAGCGCTGGAAGTGGACAATCCGCTCACCCGTGGACTCGGATCGGTGGTGTTTCCTTTCGTCAGCCCGCTGTCGGTCGAAGCACCGGAGGGGACGGAGGCGCAGGTGCTGGTTCGGAGCTCGCAAGCCAGTTGGGTGCACGAGCCTCCCTATGACCTTTCGCCCTTCCGCAGGTGGAACCCCGAGGACGTCGGCGAGCAGAAGGCGCGTACGCTGATCGCGACGGTGAGCGGTCCGATTCCGAGTCGTTACGGTGCGGCGACGGCCGACGGCCCGGCCGATTCTCGGTTGGTCGTTGCCGGTGGAGCCTCGTTTATCGGCGACCAGTTTCTTGCCGAAGGTAACGAGGCGTTGCTGCTGAACGTCATGGACTGGCTGGTGCGCGACGATGCGCTCCTTTCGGTGCGCACCAGGGGATTGAAGGCGGCGCCGTTGCGCGACGTCAGTGACGGCACCAGGTCCCTTCTCAAGTACGGCAATATTGTCGGCGTTCCGGTCCTTCTCGTTCTGTACGGACTGTTTCGATGGCGCCGGCGTGAGGCCCGCCGGCTAACGGCATCCTTGGCCTGAATTGGGATCGTTCGGAGGCGAGCGGAATGAACAAGTCGACGATTGTTGCAATTCTGGTTTTCATCGGTCTGGCCATGGCGGTCTTCTCGACCATGGAGGAGGCACCCCAGCGTGGTGTGACCCGGCTGTCGTTGGACGATGTGCGGGCGGAAGCCGTGGATCGCGTGCTGATCGGCGATGACGACGGGATTCGCCTCGAGAGAGAAGAGGACCGCTGGACCTTGGACGGAGTCCTGGCCGAGGTGCAGCTGGTCGAGCGCGTCATCGAGAGCGTGGCCGGCGCGAGCTCGAGCGACCTGGCGAGTCGAAACCCCGACCGTTTTGGGGAATTGGAAGTCGACGAAGAAAAGGGAAGCCGGGTTCGCCTCTACAGCGACGATGCGATCGTCGCCGACATCGTCGTCGGCGCCGCGGCAAGTGGTGGGTCGTATGTGCGGTCCGGCGACGAGGTCTACGTCGTGCCCGGGATCTATCGCGCGAGTCTGACGCGCGGCCGCGCCGGCTGGTTGGAGCGCCGGGTGTTTTTCGACTCGGTCGA
>JANQHZ010000120.1 GCA_028282445.1 Candidatus Binatia bacterium
TTCGTCGGCAGCTCATCCGATTTCGACCTCGACGACGTCTGGCTGGCCTCTCTCGGCGCAACCCTGCAAGCGATCGAGGACGTCGACACCGGCTTCTTCGTATTCTACCAGGAGTCGGCCTCGGAGCTGGCCGACGATCAGCTCGATCTAATGCCGTACGCCAACTGGCGCGTGACCGACGCCTGGTCGCTGAACAGCTATGTAACCGCCGGAGTCCTCGACGGCAGCCCGGACTTCGGAATCGGCCTGCAGGTGACCTACACGGCGATCTACTAGCGCAAGGGAATCGTGATCTTCACCACGGAGGCACCGAGGCACAGAGACGGCAATGTTGAATTGGTCCCTTCCGAAGCTCGGCGACGTTCATCCGCAACGCGTTCCAGGACATCGGCGATACTTGTATGGAACCCAGTTTCTCCGTGTCTCTGTTCCTCTGTGGTTCAGGCCTTGAAGCAGAGTTTTTCGACGATCGCGGGCCGACCGAAACTGCTGCGCTCCGCGCGGGCGATGCGTCTGGTTAGGCCGTCCCGCCGCTGACCGAGTCCAAGCGGTCGTCGAGATCGACCAACATCTCGGTGTTGGCCAGCGGAGTTGCGTCTTCCGGTGCGACTCCACCGATGAAGGCGGCTTGGTAGGTCTGCCACCAACCACGCGCATCCTGCTGCGACCACCGCCCGGCATCGGCGCAGGCGTTGAGGCGATCCAACAGCGACTCGGCATCGGCGGGACGCTTGTCCGGCTCCTTCTCCAGGCACTGGAGAATCACCTGCTCGAGGTCGGCCGGAACCGGAAAATCCACGCGCTGCGAGGGCGGAATCGGAGTCTCTTGTAAATGTTTGGCGCAGATCTCGACGGCGCTGGCGCCCTCGAAAACGTTGCGACCGGTCAACAGGTAGTACCCAGCCGCGCCGAGCGCATAGATATCGCTGCGCGGGCTGCCCCCACTGGAGCCGTTGATCAGCTCGGGAGCCATATAGAGGGGCGTCCCCACCAGCACGTTGGCCTGTGTGAGACCGGCGTCGTTCGCTTCGATCTGCTTCACCAGGCCGAAATCGAGCACCTTGACTACATCGAACAATCCACCGCGCTCGCACACGATCGCGTTCGACGGCTTGATGTCTCGATGAATCAAGCCCTTCTCGTGAGCTTCGAAGAGCGATCCCGCAATCTGTGTGAGGACGTGGATCACCCTCGCCGCCGGCATCGGTCCGCTACAGGCGACCAGCTGCTCGAGCGTTCCGCCGTTGAGCAACTCCATCGCATAGTACAGCGTGCCCTCCGGAGTCTGCCCGTAGTCGTAGATCGCGATCGTGTTGGGGTGATTGAGGTTGCTGGTAATCCGAACCTCGTGCTCGAAGCGCTCGCGGCAGGCCGGGCTGCGGACGAAGTCCGGTTTCATGAGCTTGATGGCTGTCGGCCTGCGCAACAGACAATGCTGGGCGCGGTAGACCGAGCCGTTGCCACCTTCGCCGATCTTCTGCCGGAGTTGGTACTGCCCAAAGCGTTGCTCCGCCTGATCCACCGCATCCTTCATCTGACTCCGGACCGAACGCAGAGACCTGGCCAAGATCATGGTGGCGAGAAACAGTGCGGCCAGCCCGATCGCGGCGAGAGAGAGGTTGCGCCGCTGCGCTACCGAACCCAAGAAATCCAACTCGGGAATCAAGACGGCCGACCAAATGGTCCTCTCCTCGTCGAGTTTCATCGCGGAGAACCCGGCCCACCAAGACTGGCTGCCGTCGGAGTACGGAAAGATGCCCTCCACCTTGCCGTTGATCTCCCAATCTCGAAGCGCGGCATCGAGCGGCGCGACAGCCAGCTCGTTCACAGGAGACAACACGCCCGCCAACATCCGGTCCTGATCCAAGAACCTGGGGTCGGGCGGCAGGCCGACTGTCTTCCCGGCTGCCGTGAAGATCACGGTCATGCCGTTATCGCTCGGACGCAGATTGGTGGTGAACTGCGAGATCTCGATGAGGTTGAGGTTGAAGGCGACCACGAGCTCGCCCCCACGCCCCGATGCGGGCCATCGGCTGGACACGGAGATTCCCGGTTCTTTGGTAGTCAGGAACGAGTAGGGCGCCGTCCAGAACTGCGCTCCCGCTTCTCGACTGCGTGCCCCCTGGTACCAAGGTCGATCCTTGGGCGAGACGTCGGTCTGACGCTGCCACTGTTCGACGATCTTGCCGCCGACCCGGCGACGCCAGTGCGCCACCTTGGGATCGTCGGCCAGGATGTGCCGGGTCAACAGCTCGCCCGGCTGCTTGATCATGGCGAACTCGCTACCGCTCTCATCGGCGACGTTGATCGAGTCGAGCAAGGCCATCTCGGCCAGAAAGGGCTCGAGAGTCGAGAACAGCGCGGCCTCCTGCTCCGGCGAACCGATCTCGAGCAGTTGAACCTGCGGCTGAGCGATCCTAAGTCCGCTGCCGGCGACCTCGAAAACATCCTCCAGCTTCTCGATCGCATTCTCAGCGCTTTTCTCGATCAAGTTCACCGACAGACCGTTGACCAGGTCGCGGTCGAAGTAGATCAGCGCCCCCGCAGACAACGAGATGGTGACGACGACCAGCAGAATCAGATTGCGCACCAGCGGCCGGTAGAGGTGCGCAAAACGGGTGTCGAGCGTCAGAGTTCCGGTCAAGCTGCCTAGTGTACCTGCCATCAATCCACCAAGATGATCCCACAATATGAAGGATGTGGGGTCGACGATCTAGCCCGCGCCTGTTCACGGCCGTGGATCGCTTCGATTCCGTGCCAACGAATCATCCGCCCCCCAGAAGCCGTCCATCCTCCCTTTCGTGAGCCACGAGCGGAGTCGAGCCGCCCGGCGTACACCGATCTCGTCTCAATCGGAGGTCCCGAGGCGGTCGACCGAAGGGGAATCGTCCGACAACGGTTGTCTCCTCTCCCGCAACGTCGGCGCCGATGCCAGCAGCTCCCGCTCCGACTCCTTGAGAGACCTCCTCTTCTCCGACGCAACCACCCCGCGCGACACGACCGGACGCAGAGCCACCCAGATCTCTCCGGGGAGGAGATTCTCGAGGTACTCGAGGGCCGTTCCACGCAAACCCGCGTCGTCGCTCTGTACTGCGACCAAGCAGAGCTCGAGGACCTCCGGGTCGTACTGGACCCCGAACAGCAAAAACAGCATCTCGACGCGGCGCTGGATCGCGGCGGGCGCCCCGGAAGCGGCCGCCTTCGATCGTGCTTCGACGAGACTGCGCAACTCCTGATCTACGGCGTGCGTCAGTCGCTTGTCGCCGGCCCGCAACCCGGGGTTTCGCCGCCGCAAGGTGTTCAACCCGCGGGCACATCGGTAGCGAACGTTCCAATCGGGGTCGTCCAGTCCCTCGCTCAGCCCGTGAACGGCAAGCGCGCTGGCCGAGCGTGCGAGCAACAAAGGAAGACGCCGCTTCACCAACGGGTGTTGGGCCGGATCGAGGAGCGCATCGACGAGCTGCCCCGGCACCTGCGAAGCTACCTCTCGAATCGCGGTCAATGCGTCCTGCAGTACCCGCTCGTCGGCAAGCATCGGTATGACATGGGGCAATAGCTGCGGTGTGAGCTTCTGGCCGGTGAGGATCCGCTTGATGCGCGTCGCGTCGCCGCTGCGAATTTCCGCGATGGCTTCTCCCACCGGATCGAGCGCCCGCGCACCCGTAACCGCGTGAGATCCCTGGGGAGCCGGCGCATGGGAAGCATCCGACGACGCGGACAGCTCCAAAGAAGAGATTTGTTTGAGAAGTTGATCGCGTTCGATCGACGTCTGGGTAACCGCGATCGTGTGCGCGGTGGTCGCATCCAGGACCTCCAGCTCGTCCGCACGTAGGCTGCCGCTGCGCAAGTTGTCCGCGAGCTGTGCCACATACCCGCGGTTGAGGATGGCCATCAACGCCAGGCAAACCATCGCCAACAAGATCGCCAGCGCCAACAAAACCGACTCACTCGCCACCGCCAGGCCGAGCACCAGGGAAATGAGCAAGCCGCTCACCAGGTCGCCGGAACGCTCCGCACCGACATCGATCAAGACCTTACCCGCTCGCTTGTCCGCGGGCGCGATCGGCGTGTAGAGCAACTCGAAGCCGGCGCGAAAGAAGGAGTTGTAAAGCAGGTTTGCGCTTCCGCGCAGTAATGCGACCGAAACCAGAGAGCGAGCCGCCAGAGCGCCGCCACCGGCGATCAAGATGGCGATCGGCCATGCCGCCATCGCGCCCCCGAGGCCGAACCAACGCAGCGCGCTCTTTCCCAACGACGACTGCAGCAGAAAGGTTCCCAATCCGACCGCGGTGTAGAAGTACGAAAAGAACGTGATCAGGTCGTCTGATGAGAGCTCCGCCGACGCTTGCGCCTTGAGGATGTAGTCGAGGACACCGGCGGTGGTGGAGACACACAGGGTCAGCAACGCCATCCGCAGAATCAGCGGGCTGCGCGTGAGCGGTGCAAGCAAATCGCCCGGGATCTCCTCTGCTTCTCCACCCTGGTGTCGCACACCGCGCGCGAGGATCGCTACGGCGATTCCGCAGCCGAGGTGCATCGCGCTCAGCATCAACACAATCGCATTCGTATCGGCGGCCGTCGACACCGCCTTGGCGCCCAGCCCGCCGAGCACACCGCCAAACGTCGCAGCAGCCGTGAGTTTTGGGATGATCTGCTTCGCCGAGTAGGGATCGAATCTCTCGTTGACGACCGACCAGAAGCCGCTGATCAGGATGCTATTGAGTGCCGACGCGTGCAGATAGAGAGCGACCGAGGCCACCCGGGGCATGCTCGTAGTGAGCGACCACTGGACCGCAAGCAAGAGGGCGCTGAGCGCATAGAGCGGAGGAATCAGCCGAGCCGGACCGAACCGGGTCAACAAGCGCGACATCAGCAGCACTGCAGCGACCGAAAGGGCGGCGCTGACCATCATCAGAGCCGGGAGCCGAGAAACGTCGAAATGGGTCAGAAAGAGCGCGTCGCGCGTCGCCTTCGCGGCGATGTGCTGGGCGATCATGACCATCGCGGCCACCATCGCGACACCGCTGACCAGAAAGCCGTCGTTTCGGGACTCGTTCATCGATCCGATTGCAACTTACCGAAAACACGGGGACTATCGCAGGGGAACGACCCGTGTGGGCGCACCATCGCCCAACTCGCGAATCCGCCTCGCCGCGTCCCGGGCCGAGCCCACAAAGGCAACCCCACCATGCCCTTTCTCCACATCCCCTCGCGTTGGACTATTACTACCGGATTGGGGAGCAAACGGCGACCGAGTGAGAGTCGCGCCGCCGATGCGGAGCACCCTGGGCCTTTGATCGCATGACGAGCCGACGCAACAACCACCGACTCGCTAGCCGCCAGTGTCCGAAGCGCGCTGCCCGCTTCGCAACCGCGCTCGCGCTCGGCGTTCTCATCCTCCTGCGGCCGCTCGCGGGCAGCGCGAACGACGGCGAGGATCTCGACTCGCTCGAGGTTCCCGCCGCTGCCGCCGACGCCGACCTCCAACGATCGCTGGAACAGCTGGTACACGCCCTTGGGCTCTGGCAGCACGTCAGGTCGAAGAACCTCGCCCTCGGATTGCTGGACATCACCGACATCGACGCTCCGCGCTACGCAGCACTCAACCAGCACCGGATGATGTACGCCGCCAGCCTGCCGAAGATCGCGATCCTCCTCGGTGCCTACGTCGAGATCTCGGAAGGCGAGCTGATCCTGGACGACCATCTACGCGACGAGATGGTGCGGATGATCCGGTACTCCGACAATACGTGCGCCACCCGAGTGCTCGAAAAGGTCGGGCGCGAAGACCTCATCGACATTCTGACCTCGGAGCGGCTTCGCCTGTACGACCCGGAGCTGAACGGCGGTCTCTGGGTGGGCAAGGACTACGCCCGCAAGAACGCCTACCGGCGCGATCCGCTCCACAACCTTTCGCACGGCGCGACGATCTATCAGGTCCTGCGCTTCTTCTACCTGCTCGAGCGCGGCGACCTCGTCGACGACGACCTTTGCGCCGACATGAAAGAGATCCTCTCCAAGCCGGGCATTTCCCACAAGTTCGTCGCCGGACTGCAGACCCGTCCCGGGGTCGAAATTTATCGCAAATCGGGCACGTGGCGAGAGTTCCACGCCGACGCCGCGCTGGTCGAAATCGGCGAGTACAGGTACATCATGGCAGGCCTCGTCCGTCACCCGGACGGGGGAAAGTGGCTGGCCCAGCTGGCCGCGCCGATGCACGACCTCGTCGTCGCGAGAGCGATCGAGACGGAAGACCCGACTCCGACGCAAGCGATTCGCTCAAACCGCGTGAAATCGACGGGCAAGGGCAAGCGACCGGCCCGCGCCGACCGATAGTCGCTACGGCTGCACGCCGTCACCGACAGCGGGGGCGGCAACCGTCGGTTCCGGGTGCGACTTCTCGATCAGCTTGTGGATCGCGCCGGCCAGCGCCTGGTGGTCGTTGGCCGAGTTCTTTCCGAGCACGTTGGAGATCAGCATGACCAAATAGCGCAAGCGACTCTCTCCTGCAGGACTCTCGATCATCGCGAACGAATTCATGTAGTTTTTGATATTCCCCTTGTACTTGCCGCACGGGCTGCCGTCCTTGCGACAACTGTAGAGCGAACCGGATTTGAAGTAGACCGCCGAGTCCTTGAGCACCGGCGACCAGGCATAGCGGATGCGCCGCTCGGTGACGTACAAGAGACGCTTGATCTCCCGACTCGAGAATTCGTCGACCAGGCGCCCCTGCTCCATTCGCAAGCCGAAGTGCATGAGAGCGCGAACGGTCGCGTAGCTGGTGCCGACTCCGGGAACGTTCACCTTGCCCTGACGGGTGAGAAAGCTGCCTTGCCGGAACTGCTCGAGATCGAATCCATTCCGGGTCAGTGGCTCGAGGAACGTCCGGTCGAACGCGGCGGTGAGCTCGCTCTTTGGAGTCTCCCGGAAGTAGCGACGGATCTCCTCTTCCGGCGGCGGGTAGCTCACACCGAATTGCCGCATCAGCATCGCATCCCGCATCAACATGCCGGCGGCAGAATTGGAGCTCGGCGAAAGCATCCAGTCGAGGTACTCCCACAGCGACGCCCGGTCGCCGTCCTTGATCGTGCGCCGGACCAACTTGCGATTCTCGACGTCGAACATTCGCACGGTATGGTGATCCCAGTGCGAGAAATCGTCCGCCGTAATCACGGTCTCTTTCAGGACGCGGATCCGATCGGCCGGATCCGGCCAGGTGTCGGCGAGAGCCTGGAAGATGGCCAGCGCGACGACAATCTTCCCCACGCTGCCCACGTTCTGCTTGTAATCGCCACGGTGCTCGGCGTAGCGAGGATTGTCCGGATCCGACAAGTCGAGCACCGCGATTCCGTAGCGACTCGCGTTGCCGCCGAGCAATCCGACCACCTGCTTCGTGAAGTCGGGATCCGGAGGCGGCAAGTCGAAGTCCGGGCGACCCGTCATCCTGAGATCGACCTGTTCGGTCGAAAGCAGCGCACCCGCCGGCTGCACCGCGCCCTTGATGACCCCCTCGTGCGAGAGGCGGGACTCTTCGAGCCGACGGATCCCCGTGGCTGGATACCCGTCGAGTGGATAAGCCGATGCGGCGGCGGCGACCCCCGCCAACAGCAGGCCAAGCAACAGCTTCCTGGTCATGACGTCGGCACCTCGTTCAGCTCCACGGATCGCTCCATCGAACCCGACAGCGACCGGTCCATCTCGAGCAAGATCGCATTGCCACGCGCGCTCTTGCTCTCGAGGAAGGGTCGGATTTGGAAAAGCCTCAATTGCCCGCCGACGAAGCCGAACTCGATATCGGCGGCGGCAGGATTCCCGTCGTCATCGACGATGGGCGGGAACTTCTGCGGCAGCTGGAT
>JANQHZ010000164.1 GCA_028282445.1 Candidatus Binatia bacterium
TCGGGCTTCGGCGGTGCGAGGAAGGGCTCGCCGTCGTGCTGGGACTCCCACATCCACCGACTGAACTTCAGATGCATCGCATCGGTCACGTCGATGGCGCTCAAGCTCCCCCCTCCGGCGGCGAAGCGCCCTACGACCTTCCTCAGGGGCTCGATG
Organism: Candidatus Binatia bacterium; assembly: GCA_028282445.1. Lineage (GTDB taxonomy): Bacteria > Desulfobacterota > Binatia > HRBIN30 > CADEER01 > CADEER01. The sequence goes on from JANQHZ010000164.1 coordinate 157, forward strand.
TCGTCGCTATGCGGGGGAGAGCCGCCGATCAGAATGACGACCTTCTTCGCGTTTCGTCGCCACCGAAGCCGATCAATCGCCATTTCGACACCGGCGAGAACGGCCTCCGGGTAGTCTCCGCCCCCTTCAGCCGAGATCTGCGATACGAACGCGAGAAGCGCTTCGGTTCGAAAGCTGAGATCGGTCGACCTCGTCACATACTCGTCGCCTTCGTCGCGATAGATGACGATGCCCACCCGGCTGGTGGGAACCATCCGCTGAATCGAGCTCACCAGGGTAGCCGCGCGCTCTTTCACCTGATCGATCACGAATCCCATACTCTCCGTCGTATCGATCACCAGCACCAAATCGAGGCCGATCTTGCGCAAGCCGCCGACATAGTCGCCGAAGCCTCCGCCCAGCCCGCCGACACCGCCCGCTCCGAGACCCAATCTCGCGCTCGCCGCCCCGTTCGGTTCCACGCCCAACTTTGGGCCCGCGACTTTCGGCATCGCGGGCGCCCGCGGGTCGCGGACGCGCGGACCGCGCGCTCGACCGGCATCGCGACGCGGGGCGTGAGCAACGTTCAGCAAGCCGGAGAAATTGTCGAGCGTACCCGCCAGGTCGAGGTGGTCGACCTCGACCTCTCTCTCGACGATCTGAATGTCGATCTTCTCGAGCTCGCGTACCGCAGTAATCGATAGCGTCGCGAATGCGACGAGCACGCCGATGTGGATCAGTGTCGATACGGCGAAGAAACGGGCGCTCCCGCCGCGACGCACCGACCAGGGATCTCCGCGCCTCGGAAGACCGGCGCCTCCGTCGCCCGGCGCGTCGCTCATCGGCTCGGGGCGCGCTCAGCGAGCGCGCTCGGCGGCAATTGCAATCTGCGTAGCCCCCGCCTTCTGCGCCAGAGACAACACCTGTACCGCCTCGCCGAACAGCACCTGTCGATCGCCTTCGAGCACCACCGGCGCCTCCGGGTTGGCTGCCAGCAGCTCACGCAAGGAGCCCTCGATATCCTCGTACGCGGTCAAGACGTTGTTGACGTAGATTTCCTGGGTCGGAGTCACACTGACGGTGATCTCTCTGGTGGCGGAGGACGTCGACTCGACCTCGGGCAGGCTGATCTTCGCGCCCGACTCGACCATCGCCGCGCTGCTGACCATGAAGATGATCAGCAACACCAAGAAAATGTCGGTCAGCGGAGTGATATTGATCTCCGCCATGATGGCGCCCTTCTTCGGTGCGCTAAACGCCATGGGCTTGCTTGCCGATGTGCAGGGAATCGAGCACGCGATTGGAGGCGATGACGAGAGCCGCCTCGATACGATCGATGCGCGTCTGGAAATAGTTGAAGAAGATGACCGCAATGATCGCGACGCCAAGACCGAGGCCGGTCGCAACCAGGGCTTCCGAAATGCCGGCGGCGACTACGGCAAAGCCGCCACTGCCCATCACCGCCATGTTGTGAAACGCCTTGATGATGCCGACCACGGTTCCGAACAAGCCTATGAAGGGAGCACTCGCACCGACCGTTCCCAGGACCCAGAGCGGCCCCTTGAGTGCCTCGACCTCCTCGAAGCGCTTCTCCTCGGTCAAGTCGGCGAGGTACTCGAGGGAGTCGGACGATTGCCGCTCGAGAATATCACTGAAGATTCGACCCGCCGGGGTGTCGACCTTGCCGCGCGCCTGCCCCAAAGCTTCGCCGACTTTCCCCTCTTCCAAGCTCGGGCAAATACCTCTGGCCAGCCCCAAGCTCTCGCGCACCAGATTACGCAGCGACCACAGGCGTTCGAACACGATCGTGACGGTGACGATGGAAAAGGCGATCAGCGGGTATGTCGCCAACGCGCCCTGGTGAATCATCTGCAATACGCTCAAATCTTCCACTGATACCTCCGATCGCTACCGCTCCACGCGTCTTCGCCGCTGAGGAGCGACGTCGTCGGCCGAAGCCTATCGACGAACTATGCCTAGACCGTTCCGACAGTGTCAATTCGCCCCTGCCACGGCCTAAGGCCCCCACTCCCCTTGCATTTCGGGGACTTATCCAGCGCGTGTTTCTCTTTCACAGCAGGCGTCGGGGGTTCATAGTGTCGATCGCAACGATGTCCGAAGCTCCACCCGACACCGCCACCACCTCACACCAGTCGCGGGTTCGCGCCGGCGCGATCTCCGTCGTGGCCGGACTCGGATTGCTCGGCGTCAAGTACTACGCCTACCTCGCCACTGGATCGTCCGCGATCCTATCCGACGCAGCCGAGAGCATCGTCAACGTAATCGCCGCGATCGTCGCCCTGGCCGCGCTGGTCGTGTCGAGTTGGCCTGCCGACCGCACCCACCCCTACGGTCACGGCAAGATCGAGTTCATGACCGCGGCCTTCGAGGGGGGATTGATCGCATTCGCCGCCGTCGTGATCGTCGCCGAGGCGATCGGCTCCTTGATCCGAGGAGTCGAGGTACGGTCGCTCGATCTCGGCATCGCCCTGACCCTGGGGGCGGGAATCGCCAACTACGCACTGGGCTGGTTCTTGATCCGCACCGGCGAGCGTCAATCCTCGATGGCGCTCATCGCCGACGGAAGGCATGTGCAAGCCGATTTCTGGACCAGCGTCGGAGTGGTCGTCGGACTGACGCTGGTGCTGCTGACCGGAATCCCCTGGATCGATCCGGTGTGTGCGATCCTGGTAGGGATCAACCTCGCGGTGACCGGTTGGCGGCTGGCTCGCGAAGCGGCCGGAGGGCTTCTCGATGAAGAAGATCCGGCGCTGCTGCGCGAGATCGTCGACGCGGTCAACGACCATCGAATGCCCGGCATCATCCAACTGCACTTCCTGAGAGCGATCCGCAGTGGAAGCTTCCGCCACTTCGACGCGCACCTCGTCGTACCCGAGCACTGGCCGGTGGAGCGCGCCCACGACCTCGCCGACGACCTGGAGAGACGGGTGACCCAATCTCTCAACGGCGAGGCCGAAATCGCTTTCCACCTCGACCCTTGCAAACAGAGCTATTGCGACCGGTGCGATCTCGACCCATGCCCGATTCGGCAACGACCCTTCGTCGCGCCTTCCCGCATCCCTTTCGACGAAGCGACTCGACCGGAGAACCCAACCTCCGGCCAGTGGTAGACTCGTGTGGCGAGCGTCGGCCATTGTTTGGCCCGGTCGCTCCATAGTAGTCGGAATGTATGTCACGACGCATCGCCGCTGCCCTACGCCATGCACACAGGGAGATCTCCTGTGCGACCGATGTTCTTCTCGCTCTGTCGATGGGCATATGCGTATCGCTCGCGCTCGTCTCTTGCGGAGGGGACGACAGCGACGGGGCGTCGACGGCCCCGAACATCGTTTTCGTCTTCGCCGACGATCTCGGCTACAGCGATCTGGGCGTCTACGGAAATCCCGTCATCAAGACCCCCCATCTCGATCGGATGGCAGCCGCGGGAGTCCGCTTCACCGACTTCTACGTCGGGTCGTCGGTCTGTACCCCGTCGAGAGCTTCCTTGTTGACCGGTCGCTACCCGACCCGTTTCGATCTCGATCCACGCGGAGTTTTCTTTCCGGACAGTCCGAGCGGCCTGTCGCCCGACGAAGTCACGATCGCCGAGATCCTTCGCGAACGCGGCTATACCACCGCACTGATCGGCAAGTGGCACCTGGGGCATCTGCCCGAATTCCTTCCGACCCGCCAGGGCTTCGACGAGTTCTACGGGCTGCCCTACAGCAACGACATGAACGAGCCGCAGTACCCGGGAGAAGAAGTCCCCGTCCGCCCGTGCAACGCCATTGTCCCGAGCTGCCGCCCCGGCGTTCCTCTCATCGACGGCGAGTCGATCGTCGAGATGCCGGCGATCCAGGAAACTCTCACCCGACGGTACACCGAGCGCGCGATCGACTTCATGCGGCGTGCGGTCGCCGACGGAAAACCCTTCTTTCTCTACTATCCGAATCACTTCCCGCACGTCCCCTTGTACGCCTCGGAGGAGTTCCTCGGGACTTCCGCAGGCGGACTCTACGGTGACGTCGTCGAGGAGCTCGACTGGAGCGTCGGCCGGATCCTGGCCGAGCTCGATGCTCTCGGCATCGAGGAGAATACTCTGGTGGTATTCACCAGTGACAACGGCCCGTGGCTGCTGTGGGAAACCGACGCAGACATACCTCAGGGGGGATACGACAGCGGCACCGCTTCGCCCTTGCGCAACGGCAAGAGCACGACCTTCGAAGGCGGCATGCGGGTCCCCCTGATCGCAAAATGGCCGCGCAGGATTCCCCCCGGAAGAACCATCGTCGAGCCGGCCGCGATGGTCGATTGGTTGCCGACGCTCGCTGCCCTGGCCGGCACCGCCCCACCGCCGGACGTACGAGTGGATGGATCGAACATCGCCCCACTCCTGGCCGGCACCGGACCGCGCGACGTCGACGGTATCCGCTTCCTGTACATCCGTCAGGACACCAACCTTCCCGCCGCCTACCGCGAAGGAAAGTGGAAGCTCAAGCTGGCGGTCGAGGGCGGCGAGTCGGTGTACGCGCGCTTCGACCACGGCGATCTGTTGTTCGACCTGGAAACCGACCCGGGCGAGCGGAACGACCTAGCCGAAGCAATGCCGGATCGCGTAAGCAACATGAAACGACGGATGGAGGAGCTCGTGCAGGAGATCGACCTTGCACCCCCCACCTCCGCGACCCACTGACCGACCTAGTATTCCGAGTCGGTCGGGAAGTGCCCGGCGCGATCAGCCGCTAGCCCTCCTCCAACAAGCGAACGAGCTCGACCGCATTCCCGGGCTCGCGCGCGGCGATCAGATAGACGGATACTCGATTCTGTCCGGCCTGGAAGCTGCCGGGAGGCACGCGCACCGTAAAGTAGTCGCCACCGTTGTCGCCCGGCTCGCCGTCCGTTTCGGCGCCGGCGCGCAAATCGCGAATCGCTCGGTCGGTACAGCGCCCGGTGCCGCGCACCACTCCATTGACCGCGATTGCTACCTCGCACGGTCGAGCCCGCGCTTCGGCGCGAGCGTCGCGCAATACACCCTGAACATACGCCGGTAGCTTCGGGCCTTCCGGATTGACGTTGCGGTAGCGCGCGGCGTCGAACAGCTCGTACGTTGCACTCGAGTCCCGCGCAGCGATCGAAGACAAAGGTTCTCCGATCAGCTCGGGCACCGGGCCCATCCGGTAAACGTCTTCAATCGCGCCGCTCCCGAACAGCTCGATCTTGCGAGCCAGCGCCCGATGCTCCGGATCGATCACCTCCGGCAAGCTCTTCCTACTCGGGAAATAGGCAATCCGCTGGCGATCCGCCGGTACTCGACCGCGCAACGAGATACCGTCGATCTCCCATGACACCGTCGCGCCGGCGATCTCGGCTACGGTCGGAAGGATGTCGATCGTCTGTACCGGATCGTCGGACACGACGGCGGTCGCTTGCCCGGGAAACTTCACGAAGAGCGGAACCAACAGCGTCTCGCTGGCCTGAATCTCAGCGAGGTCCTCGGTGCCCTCGAGCGATTCGTCCCAGTGGAAAGTAATGCCGTGGTCGGCCGTCACGATCAGCATCGCATCCTCGAGAATTCCGACTTGGTCGAGTCGATCGAGAATCAAACCGAGCAAGAGGTCGGTGTATCCTAGCTGAAGAAGGTGCGCTTGCTGGGCAAGTTGGGCCGCAACCTCGCTCGGCCAGTCGTTCGACCCGGTCGCCCTGCGCAACTGCTCGGTGATGAACCGGAATATGTTGGTATGAAGCTGCCCGCGTTCGTTGAAGATGAAGGGGAAGTGCGGGGTCAGCACATGGAGATAGAACATCGACGGTGTCGAGCTCGTGCGGAGGAGGTCGCGGAACTCCTTTACCCGCAACCCGGCACCGCCGTAGCGCCATTCATCCGTCTGCGGAGCCGTCTTCGGCCCCAGGAAGTTGCTCCACTGCCCCTCGATGACCGGCAGAGATCCACGCAGTCCTTGCGGAGCGACGATATGGGCGAACAGGACGGCCGTGTCGACAATCAGCAATCGCAATCGAACCCCGAGCGGCGGCGCAAGCGCCGCGACATCGGGATGCTCCGGCGCCAGCATCGACGTCGTCTCGAACGCGAAAACGTCGTAGTGTTCTTCGAGCATCGAGAAAAGGTTGTCGGGCGCATTCGACCGGTCCAGTAGCGCACTCTTTGTAGGGCTACGGCGCCTCAGCTCGCGCAGGTACTTGGCGTACTCGCCTCCAACCAGCAAGCTCGCGATGGCTCCGGTCGTTACGTAGTGGGTGGTCGCGGCGTTGCGGTACCAGGTGGAGGTTTTGGCCAACCGGCCGAAGCCGGGGTAGCGCACCGCATCGATCTCGCGTCGCTCATCGAGCAGCGACACGAGCGGCAGCTCATCGAAGACGATGACGACGATGTCGGGACTCGCGGCCGCGGCCGACACAACCGAGAGGTCGCGGAGTCCGGCACCCTGCAACAGCGGACGTACGGTTGGACTTGCGGCGAAGATCGACGCGGACACCAGCGCCGCGATGGACAATACGGACACGAAGGAACGGACCAAGTCGATACGAGTGTAGACCGCCGTCGCCAGCCCTGCCGCAACCGTCGACAGAATCAAGCACGCGATCCCATCGGCGATCCGAGCGCCTATCGGAAGAAACGCCACCCAGAAGAGCGACAGAACGATGACCAGGTAGAGCGCGCGCGAAGCTGTGTGGGAGAACAGGCGGACCAGGGCTACCAGCAAGCACAGTATGGCGGGCGCCAAGATCGAAACGCCGACGATCATCAGGACGATGTCAGCGGCCGTAGAGCGATGCTCGACGAAAAAGGGCGCGTGGTCGGGGTGCCCCAGCACCTGGTACAGCGGTTGCGCCACCGCGATCGTGAACAAGGCCAACACGTGCAGCGCCCACCAGGCGGGCAAACCGTCGCCGCAGCGAATACTCATTCGATCGAACGACTCAGCTCGGCCCATTACGATTCAATGCCCAAACCCATCGCGCGACGGCGCACTCGACGCCAGCAGCCGCTAGGCAACTCGCGGTTCGAAGCCAAACAGGCGATCCGCATTACCGGCGAGAATCTTGCGGCGAACGTCCGGTTTGCCATCGGTCACGATCAGAACCTTCGCGAGCGTCGCTGCCAGATGATAGAAAGGCCAATCGGTTCCGAACAGCAGTCGGTCGGGTCCGAGCGTCTCGATGAGCTCGTGTAGCCGCGTCACTCCCTGGCCGTGAATTTCCATCCAAGCATTGGGGTACTTGCGCGCAAGCGGAATCGCATCGGCGATGTCGCGTGCGCCGGCGTGTCCGAGAATGAACTGTACGTCGGGGAAGCGCTGGAGCATCGCCTCGTAGTTGCGCATCACCGTGAACTGATGGGTGTACTCGGGCTCGATGCCGGCCCGACCGGCGTGGAACAAAACCGGCAGGCCGAGCCGGCCACAGGCCTCGTAGATCCGCATCGCGTCGGACGAGTCGGGGAAGAATCGCTGCGCCGCGGGGTGGAGCTTCACCGCCCGCGCTCCGGCCCGTGCGTATCGCTCGAGTTTCTCGACCGCTTCCTCGTCTCCGAGATGGACCGAGGCGCCGGGAATCATCCGATCGCCAACGCCGGCTGCCTCGATCGCCTGCATGAAGCGCTCGGTGAGATCGTCTCCAAACGGCAGCCCAAAGGCAATCGGCAGGATCAGCGCGCGCTGTATCCGCGTCGCATCCATCTCGGCGAGGAGATTGGGAACGGTGTGTGTCGCCGCGGCACCGCTGCCCCACGACACCTGAGCGATCGCGCCGAGTCGGAGAGCGCGCAGGTCCGCATCCGTGAAGTTGGCATTCATGTACACGTCGAGATCGAGCTCGCAGCCCGGATCCTCTGCGTCACAATCGAGCAAGTGGCGCACCCGATCGGTGCGAGCCTGCAGGTCGATGTCAGGGGCGAACAAGAGCGATATGCCCAAGTGGGCATGGGCATCGAAGACAGGGGGAAGATCCTCGACCGTACAACGAAGCGTGCCGCGGCCATCGATCTCGAACCATGGGAGCTCCGCGAGGCCGCGATAGCCACGGTATCGATGAGCTCCGAAAGGCCCCTGTCCCGACTGTACCCGCTCACGCTCGCGCTGCGCCGCCAGGCGAGCGACATCCTCGTCGCCATAGCGCTCATGATCGACGCAAGCCGCCGCTCCGCCCGAGATCGCGGCGAGCGCATACCGCAAGAAATCTCGTCGGCTCGCCCTCATCCGCTGCCTCTCGGGCACCCCCCCGCCATCACCGCTGCCTCCGGCTCGTACCCTACCCACGCCGCCTCACAAAGTGAGATTGCAGCAGTTCTTCTGCATCACTTCGCGAGTAAACACATCGGGCCGACCGCACTCCTCGTGTGCTTCGTCGAGGCACTCGATCAGTCGTCCATGCCGGATCAACTGGTGCACTCCGAGAAACACATCTCGAACCTTGCGGCGTGCATTTTCGCCGAGCTTGGCGCGCAAAGCGTCGTCTTCGAGTAGGCGACCGAGGATTCCCGAGAACGCCTCCAGGTCGGACGGGTCCTGCAACAGCAAGCCGTCGACGCCGTCGTCGATCTGATCCTGGATCCCACCGACCGCGGTGGCAACCACGGCGCGTCCTTTCCACATGGCTTCGGTGACGGTCAGGCCGAAGCCCTCGTGCAGGCTCTTCTGTACGATAATCGTCGCATGGCGTTGCAGGGCGTTTACGATCGCGGCGTTCTCTTCGAAGTCGGCCATCGGCAGACACACGATGTGAACGCGTTGTCGGACCGCATGGGGCAGCCGGCGCCACTCGGCGATCACGCTGTCGAGAACCTCGCCTCCTTCCGGATCGTCCGCGATCGCCTGGACGTTCGGACCGGCCAACACTAGATGGGCATCGCCCGCACGGCCCTCTTCGACGAGATGCCCGAAGCCGTGCATGACGCCGACCGGGTCCTTGAGAGGATCCCAACGTGAAACCTGGACCACCAGCGGGGTCTCGAATGACGGAGGTCTTCCGAGTCGCACCACGTCCGCCTGACGATCGACCCGCGCCGGCGAACCGTCTTGGCGAGTGAACTTCAGCGCATCGCCGTCCGGCCCCTCGACGATCCCGACGTGGACCAGAATCGAGTGGACCGTCTCCTCGTCGAGCTCCTGATTCTTGGGCGAGAAAGCATCCACGCTCGGCGTGATGATGCTGGCGCGGTCGCCGTCCAACTCCGAAGGGATGTACGCGTTGCGCGAGAATACCATCGCCGGGACATCTTTCAGGTATGGATTCAGAAAACTCCACCCTGCTTCGACTTCCGCGTTGGGCTTGTCGTGACCGATGTGGCAACGCCAAACGACCAGGGCCCCCGCTCGGATCAGTGAATTCGTGAGACCCGCTGGTTGTGGGTCGTGGACCAGAACCACGTCTCGTGGGCGTACGCGAGCGAGCAACTCGCCCGCATTGGCGCGCATCGCTTCGTCGTAAACGCGGCGCGCCTTGTCGTCGAGCGGTGTCCCATCTCCGGCCGAACCGTGCAACGCGTGATGGAGGCGTTTGGTGATCCGGAAGAACTCGTCACTCGCCTCCATCACAGCCCAGCGAGAATCGATGCCGAAACCTCGCACATACGCGATCAGCGAACGCAGCATCTCTGCCACACCTCCGCCGGCGTCAGTGGTGTTGATGTTCCAGACGATTCTCCCCTCAAAGCGGGTGCGCATCCTCTCCGCGGCTACGAGATATCTCTCGAACTGCGCAGGATCGATCACGTCCGAAAATCGCTCGAATCGGTTGAGAGGAACTTGGACGTCTTTCATGGCAGCTTCCAATCGCAGGGGGATAAGCGCAACGATCGCGCGCCAGTCGTCGGCGACGACCGGCCTCAAAAAATGCTACACCCACCGCCACTCCGCAACCGCGACAGTCGGACTGCGCTTGATCGGCGCGCGAGGCGCCGATCAAGAAACAGCAGCCGCCACCGCCTCCGCGGTCGGCCGCATCAGATCCACTCGGTCATTGTCCATGAAATAGAGGCAGAGGTGTCGCGCCCCCGCTGCGCCGTAGGCCGCCGCCTGCGCAGCCGTTTCGGCCGGATCGTCCGCCACGAATAGATGGCACGACGGCGTGATGGCAGCCGGATCGCGACCGACCGCCGCGCAGTGCCGGTGTAGCACGTCCAGCTTGTGCCGAAAGTCCTCCGGGGACCCACCCGGATAATTCCAATCGTCCGCAAAGCGGGCGACGATACGAAGGAATCTCTTCTCCCCGACACCGCCCATCACCAGAGGCGGTCGCGGTCGTTGGATGGGCTTGGGCTCGCAATGCGCGTCGCGCAGCGAGTAATGGGCGCCGTCGAAATCGGTCGAATCGCGCGTGAGCAAGGCGTCGACGACCTCACAGGCCTCCTCGAACTGGTCGAGGCGCTTGCCGATCGGTAGCAGCGGCATGCCGTAGGCCTGCGCCTCGATGTCGTTCCACCCCGCACCGAGGCCGAGATCGAGTCGCCCTCCGGAGAAGTGATCAAAGGTTGCCGCCATATTGGCGAGCACCGCCGGGTGTCGGTACGGATTGCCGGTAACCAGCAGCCCGAGTCGCAACCTCGGGTGGCGGCCTGCCAGGTACGAGAGAGCCGTCCAGCCTTCGAAGCACGGGCCGTCCTGATCGCCATAGATCGGATAGAAATGATCGTAGAGCCAACCACCGTCGAAGACATCGATTCGTTCGCCCTCGTCCCACATCGCGGCAAGCGCACCCCAGGTGGTATGCTCGGGCTTGGTTTTGAACGTCAGTCGCATCATCCAGTGCCCCTCCAGCCACCTGACTATCAGCGTGCCAACGGCCTGCCCAGCTTGCGATCGTCGGCGAGCCAAGGCGTGATTCGGCCGAGCGAAGATCGGTGTGGATCGGCGAAGCGCCCCCGGCGGTGCGCTTGCGGCCGACTCGGGACACTAGTCCGGCATCTGCGGCACTTCGATCGCAACCGGCCGCGCCAGCTCGCGCGCCACAACGCCGTAGACCTGCGGTCGAAATAGCAACTCGACGTGACCGAGATCGTCGAAGACGACCGACTCGCCAAACGGGCAGAGAGCCGAGTCGATGGGCTGTACGAGGACGTCGCGACCGGCGACGATCGAGGTAACTCTGAGCCTCGCAGGCGCCGGCAGAGCGTTCAGTCGTCCGATGAAAGCGGACTCGGGGAGAAGCTGACGGACCAGCCCCGCCGGGATGAAATTCGCGGCGTGCGTACCGCGGTGAGGAGTTCCGAGCGTGATGAGACGATCAACCCGGCGCGCCCCACCGAGTTGCTGAACATAGGAACGCGCCACCAAGCCACCCATCGAGTGCGCGATCAGGTCGATGCGACCGCCTCGAACGCGATCCTCCATCTCCTCCTTGAATCGCAGCGCGACGCGCTCGATCGAGCCCGCGCTTCGGTAGTTGAAGGCATACTGCCGATCATAGCCGAGCGCCCGCAGGTAGCCGCGCAGTGGAATGAAGCCGGAGCGATTCGCGCCCAACCCGTGCAGGAATACCAACGTGCGTTGATCGCGACGGCGCAACGGTTGCGCATTGGCGGCGACCGCACCGAACGGCAGCAGCAGCCCGTGCGCGAGCAGAGAGAGTCCCTCTCGAACGATCGCGCCGCGGACCGCTGCTCCGTCGAAATCACGGGCCGTCATGCAACGACGGACGGCTTTACGGTCTCCTCCTTCGGCGGCGCTTCCTGTTCGAACAAGTCGTCCGCCAACTTGGCGACCTTCTGGTTGACGTCACGTACGGTCTCGTAGATCGCGTCGACCGAGGTGTCGTGGATCCGCTTCACTTCCGAGATCGTCTGATCCATCACGCCCAAGCGCTGCAACACATTGAAGGGTAGATCCGAGATCGAACGATGAATGTCGTGCACCGCTTCCGCACCACGATCGACCGTATCCTCGAC
>JANQHZ010000208.1 GCA_028282445.1 Candidatus Binatia bacterium
GGGCTACATCCTCCATCCGGAGGATCGGTGGCTCCCACTTGTTCGCAAGTGGCGTCAGCGAGAATTCCACAGACACCGTTCTGCAGGCAGCATTCTTGAGCCGCCTTCGCTTGACTAGACAATGAAAGAGTCCCGCCCAGTAGCAAGGCAACAACTCCGATTCGCAGCCGGATCATACGCAACCGCCCCCTCGTCTCCATCACAGAACCAGATCCGGATGGCGGTGTCCAACGATATGAACTCGTCCGACCTGAGTCGGATCGCCCGGTGACACAGCTCCCACGCCTCGGAGGCGTCGCCTCCTCGGGCCTCGATCGCCCTATAGACGGCCAGCTCCTGCGCGGTGATCCAGAGGAAGGAGTTCATGACCGGCGCGCCGCGCCTGTGGACCCAGGATACCTGTGGCAGGATGTCCGCGTAGTGTGCGCGTGCGACCCGCGCGAGATCCTCGGCCTCGCCTTCGCCGTACGTTCCGTGAGCTCGTCGCGAAGCAGCTCGGCCGTTCTGGTCGAAGTCTGCAAGCGCTCTCTTCACGCGCCGAGGCTGACCGCCGGGCATGGAGCCTGATCGAGTGCCTTGTGCACCCATCGCGCGATCCTGTACGAGCTTCCCAGGCGAAACAACATCATGGACATCTTCGGACTCGGCCTGAAGCAAGCGCACCTGCAAGCACTTGGTGACGCCGATCGGATCGGCCGGGTGCGCCGAGTGCTCACGCAAGGCGCGTACACCGCGAGGGCGGGCCTCTATCCGGTAGTCGGGGACTTCGTTGTCGTCGACGAGGACGAGCGCGTCGTCGAGATCCTGCCGCGTCTCACCGAGCTTCGCCGGCGCGCCGCCGGCGGCAGCAGCGACGAGCAGATCATTGCGGTCAACGTCGATGTGGTCGGCGTCCTCGAGCCCCTCGATCACGAGCCCAACGTGCGCCGCATCGAACGCGGCATCACGCTTGCCTACGCGGCGGGCGCCACGCCGCTCATCGTGCTCACCAAGTCCGATGTAGAAGACGACGTTGACCGAGCTCGAGAGGCCGTCCGCGAGTCGGCGCGTGACGCCCGCGTGCTGGCCGTGAGTGCGACCGAAGGCGAAGGCCTCGATCAGATCCGCGACGCCATCTCCGCGGGACAAACCGCGGTCCTCATTGGCGCTTCGGGTGCCGGGAAGTCGACACTGGTAAACGCACTCATGGGACGCCAAGTGATGACCACCAGCGAGGTGCGCGATTTCGACAAGAAGGGCCGCCACACTACTACCCGCCGCCAACTGTTTGCGCTCCCCTGGGGCGCGATGCTCATCGACACGCCCGGCACCCGTGAGCTCGGCCTCGTCGTGGACGACGACGCGCTCGATGCGTCCTTCGACGATGTCGCGGCCCTCGCCGATGGCTGCCGATACCGAGACTGCGCCCACGAGTCGGAACCCGGCTGTGCGGTTCAGCGTGCCGTTGCCGACGGCGCGCTCTCGGCCGCGCGGCTCGCGGGTTATCAGAAGCAGCGCAAAGAAATGCGCTGGCTCGAAGAGCGACAGCAAGACACCGATCACGAGGAGCGCGCCCGAGGTCGACGCTTCGGCCGCATGATCAAGGAGATGAAGCGCATCAAGCGCAAGCCCTAGTTGCGCTCACGCCGTGGCCGACCATCGCGTGCACTGAAGCGTCGGTTGTCGACGCGCAGGACAAGCGAGAAGAACCGGAGAAATTGGGCGGATCTGTTGAGTCGAATAGGCGACCTCAGGGGTCCGGTTCGAGGGGGCGCGGGCTGGTTCGTACCGATCCGCGCACAGGTTCAGCGCGAGAATGCTGCAAGGCGCATCTTGGGTGTGAATTCTGGCGGTTTCGCGGGTTTTTCAATAGCTTGCTCGAGCCCGACCCGAATCTGAAAGTGGATTGGACTCATGAAGCAGCACTCAGCAGCGCAAATGAGTAAGGCGCGCTACGCCGCGGCGG
>JANQHZ010000242.1 GCA_028282445.1 Candidatus Binatia bacterium
TCGAAGTCGACCTTGCTCACGTCGAGTCGGGAAGAAGCGCCACTGCGGAGATCGACCATCTTCTGACCGGTCGGTGTCAGGGTCTCGTTGATCTTGTCGAGTTTGTCGACGGTCCATTCTTTGATCTGCTTGCCGTCCTTGTCGAAGTACTGGCGACGCAGAACCAAGAGATCCTTGGGGTCGAGGGCAACCACGGTCTTGCCGTAGATGTCGGTGTCGGCGTCCACCGGAGTCATCTCGACCAGAGTCACCGTTCGTTCGTCGATGACATCTTTGCCGACGTACTTGTAGGTGTAAGCGTCGACATCCGGCATGACCAAGTCGGACACGTAGAAGGTGGAGCCCAGGAAGGGCTGGCGGCGAACCTCTTCGGAGACTTGGATCGCACTGCGGCTGGCCGCGACCTTGATGTATTGCTCGTTGGGCTGGTTGGCGCGCTCGAGAAACAGAAAGCGAATGCCTTCGAGGTCGGGCGGGCTCGATACCTCGAGGTAGGTGCCGTGCGCGCCTTCGACGTAGCGCCGCACCATGCGAAGCTCGCGAGGCTCGAAGTCCCCGGACGAAACGGTCATCCTCGCTTCGAAGGAGTCCTTCGGAAGCGCGTCCAAGACCTTCTTCACGAGGTCGCGGGGGTCTGTTTCGCTGTCAGCCGCGGCCGTTCCGGCCGCCGTCCCGACGACCAGCGCCGCCAGAATGAGCAGGTTCAAGATTTTCCGCATGGTTTGCATCTCCTTCGACAAGCTCTGGTGGCGATCAACCGCCTGCAGGTTCGGCCCGGAGGCCCACCGGCGCACGATATAGTAGCGGGCCAGGGCTCGCAAATCCCGGCGGATGCGAACTTCGGTTCGTGGATTCTTCGACCGCCGCTCAAGCGAATCGGTGAAATGCTGCTGAGTGGCCGGCGAGTTGATATGAGGATTGCGGCATCCTTCGTTAATATTGAGACGCTCCGGCAATCTCGTAACGCCGGGGCGATGACCCCGAGGAAAGCAGGGTCGAGGCCGATTCCGGCGTGTCGGAAAGGTGTCGAAAACGCCAGGATATCGTCCCCTCGCGCATTGCTTCCGGAAAGCGGTTCGCCCGAACGGTTGGCACGGAACGCGCTAGTGAACTGGGTCGGGAAGGCCATGGGAGGGACTCGTTTCCAATGAAACCAGACGTTGATCCGAGTGCGAGATCGGCTCTGATCTCTCGGGCGGGAGACTCGATGCGCGTTTTGGTGATGTTGCGCTGGGTATTGATCATCGCAATCGCGTACCTGGTCCTGTTCAGCGCCCCGTTGGGGGCACCGTCGGCCACGATCGGTGTGTTCGTTGCGCTCTACCTCGGCTCGAATGTCGTGCTGGCGGAGTTGGCGTCTCGCGAGAGCCGACATTGGTGGCTGGAGTGGAGTGTCGTGGTGCTCGACATCACAGCGGTTACCACGGCGCTCTACCTATCGGGGGACGGCGGCGGCGAGTTGTTCGTTCTCTACTTCGTCGTTCTCTTCCTGAGTGCCCTGCTCGACGGGGTACTGTTGGCGGCGGGAGCGGCGTTGCTCATCGGCGTCGCGCACCTCTACACCGCGTCGACCTTCGTGGACGCGGGTGAGCTGATTCGCCACGGTTACATGGTACGGGTGCCGTTCTTGTTCGCCGTGGCGTTGTTCTTCGGCCACCTGGTGCAAAACTCTCGTTCACGCCAACGGGTTGCCGACGATCGCCGGATGCGCGCGCAACGGATGGAGATCCTGTCGACCGTCAGCCACGACCTGCGCAATCCTCTCGGCGTAATCGACTCGCTGGCGGAGCTCCTGATGGACGGCGACGCTGGACCACTTGCCCGCGAGCAGGAAAGCCTGGTCCGCCGGATTCGCGTCAGTATTCGGCAGGTACTTCACCTCTCGAATAACCTCATCGACGCGGAGAGAATCGAGTTGGACAACTTCACTCTGCGGCGCGAGCCCTGCGACTTGTGCTCGGTGGTCGAGGAATCGCTGGTGGTGGCGTCGGCGGCTGCGGACCTCAAGGGCGTGGCGCTCAAGTCGGACTTGCCGGCTCATGCTCGAATGTCGGCCGACTCGGTTCAGATCGAACGGGCGATCTCCAACTTGTTGGGCAACGCGATCAAGTTCACGCCACGCGGCGGGGAGGTTCGATTGGCTATGTGTCACCGCGAAGAGGGCACCGAGATCTCGATCGTCGACACCGGTCCCGGATTCCCCGAGTCGCTGCTTGCCGATCTCGGACGGAAGCACCTCTTCGGCGCGGACCCGAAGAGCACCGGCAGTGGACTGGGTCTGTTCATCGCCGATACGGTGATGAAGGCGCACGGCGGCTGGCTATCGGCGGAGAACCTATCCGGCGGCGGGTCGCGTGTCGCGTTGAACCTACCGGGCGAGGCCAGCGAGACCGACCTCGCCGACTATCCGGAGCCTTGCCTCGCCAAAGCGGTGTAGCGTTTCGGGCTTACTCAGGCGCGAAGTTGGCGGCGATCAAGCCGCCGATGGTGGCGGCGGCACCCATGACGCAGAGAGAGGTCGCGACCATCGTTCCCATCCAGTCGGAACCGGCAATCCACACGGCGATCAAGAAACCGGTGACCATTCCGCCGACGACACCGACGATCACCTTTTGCGCGAGCCCGCGGCTCTTCTCTTTCATCTCCGCCGTGCCGGAATCGACCGAAACGTTGGTGACCTTTCCTTCCATTTCCCTCACCCTCCTTGGTGGCCGCGGCACAGGCGGCCGATTCGCGTCAATCGCCGAATGACGCCATACCGAGCAGAACATTGCAACCGCTCCGGCGACGCCAGGGGCGACGAACGGAGGGCCTGAGATTACTCAAGGCTTCGGAATTCTCACTGTCTTGGAGATCATGAGGGAGCCGGACACGACGAAGAGCACGGAAGCGAGGTGGAACCTGCCGCCGACATCTCCGAGCAGATCGAGACGCCAAAGTACGAGTAGAAGCGCCAACGGGACGACGCTGGTCGGGATGGGGGTCCCCTCGAAATAGCTCACTTTTCCGGTCTCGTCGGACAAGTCCTCGGCTGTGATGTTGTAGCGGGCCAGGCGACTCAACCCGCAGATGACGAAGAATGTCAGCGCGGCTTGATCGAGCGGCGCTCGTAGTCCGACCGCGTAGGCGATGGCCGCAGGCGCCACGCCGAACGAAATCAGGTCGGCGAGGGAATCGAGCTCGCGGCCGAGCGGCGAAGCGTCGTGGCGCCAGCGCGCGACCCGGCCGTCGAGAACGTCGAAGAGGAATGCCAGGGGTACCAGCGCCGCGGCGGCGTAGAGAGTCCTGGCATCGTCGCCGGACTCGACGAAATTGATCGCGCCGAACACCGCGACGACGCCGCAACAGCCGTTGGCGAGGGTCAGGACGTCGGCGAGGTGGAAATCGCGCAACATCGAAAAGTGAAGTTTTGGCGGTTTGTCGTCGGGCATGAGGAATTGGTGGCGAGACTAGCACGTTTCGGGCGCCGCGCCGGAGAGCCCCCCAAGCCCAAAATCCGTGATGGACAGCATAGCGTTTGGTCGCTACCCTCGGCCGGTCGGAGCGGGTCCGGTCGGGAGCTTCCCCGGGGCGCTTTCTTC
>JANQHZ010000268.1 GCA_028282445.1 Candidatus Binatia bacterium
CGCCGACTCCCTGAAAGACAACTCCCCGATCAAGCAAGTCATGACCGAGCGCGTCTACACGATCCCGCAGTACAACGGAGTCCACCAGGCGGCACGCCTGATGAGGAACCACCACGTCAATCACGTCGTCGTCACGCACGAGAAGAAAATCGTCGGAATCCTGAGCTCTTTCGACCTCCTCGAGCTGGTCGAAAACCACCGTTTCACGATGAAGCCCGGACCGGCCCCGACCCCCACGAAAAAGTCCGCGTGAGCAGCTAGAACCCGGGCGCTCCGCCTGCTGCGGGATGGGCAACGACGCCCGCACCGGGCAACCCCAAAAAGCGACGGCCGACCGATCGGGGGTGGAACGGCCTGGACGGGTCGACTAAGCTTGATAGCTTACAGTCTCCGGGCTCGGGGCCCGGGTCGTTCAGCAACGAGCTGCTCGTGCCCGCTTCCGATCCCCGCTCGGCGCAGCTAAGTCGCCAACCAATTCACAACCGTGAGGACAACATGCCTGCAACAGCTGCCAAAGAAGCTACATTCATGAACACCGACCTGCCTCTGCTGGCAGGCCTGCCCTACCGCGTCGCCAACCTCGACGCCGATACGGTCCGGTTCGGCCGTAAAGAGCTGGATCTGGCACTGGTCGAAATGCCGGGGCTTGCGGCCTTGCGCGAGGAGTACGCCGGCAAGAAGCCTCTCGAGGGCGCCAAGATCATGGGCTCGCTTCACATGACGGTCCAGACCGCGGTGCTGATCGAGACCTTGGTCGAGCTCGGCGCCGACGTGCGCTGGGTTTCGTGCAACATCTTCTCGACCCAGGATCACGCAGCGGCGGCGACCGTCGTCGGCCCGAACGGTACCGCCGACGACCCCAAAGGCGTTCCGGTCTATGCGTGGAAGGGCGAAACTCTACCGGAGTACTGGTGGTGCACACTGCAGGCACTGATCTGGCCGGACGGCAGCGGCCCCAATCTCATCCTCGACGACGGTGGCGACGCCACCCTGCTCGTACACATGGGTAGCGAGTACGAGGCGTCCGGTACCATCCCCGCGGTGGACAGCACCGACAACGAAGAGCTCCAGTGCGTGCTACAGGTCCTGCACGACGTTCGCCAGGCCAAAGGAGACAAGTTCTGGCAGACGATGGCTGCGTCGATCCGCGGCGTTTCGGAAGAAACCACGACCGGCGTTCACCGCCTGTACGAGCGAGTCGAAAACGGCACCCTGCTGTTCCCCGCCATCAACGTCAACGACAGCGTCACCAAGAGCAAGTTCGACAACGTCTACGGCTGTCGTCACTCGCTGGTCGATGCCATCATGCGCGCGACCGACGTGCTGATCGCCGGCAAGAAAGCGCTGGTGTGCGGCTTCGGCGACGTCGGCAAGGGCTCGGTACAGTCGCTCCAGGGACAGTCGGCACGCGTCGCCGTCTCCGAGGTCGATCCGATCTGCGCGCTGCAGGCCTGCATGCTTGGACTCGACGTGGTCCGGGTCGAGGATGTCGCACAGGACTTCGATATCTTCGTAACCACGACCGGCAACAAGAGCATCATCGGCGTCGAGCAGATGAAGCAGATGAAGCACAACGCCATCGTCTGCAACATCGGTCACTTCGACAACGAGATCGACATCGGCGATCTCGAGAAGCTGGTCGCGTCCGGCGAGGTCGAAAAGATCGAGATCAAGCCGCAGGTCCACGAGTACAAGTTCAAGAACACGTCGCACGGACCGAATGGCGGCGGTCACTCGATCCTGATCCTCGCGGAAGGGCGTCTGGTCAACCTCGGTTGCGCCACCGGGCACCCGAGTTTCGTCATGAGCGCATCCTTCACCAACCAGGTGATGGCGCAGATCGAGCTTCACAAGAACGCCGAGTCGTACGGCAAGAGTGTCACCGTTCTGCCGAAGCACCTGGACGAGAAGGTGGCGCGTCTCCACCTCGCCAAGTTCGGCGCCCAGCTCACCGAGCTCACCGAAGAACAGGCGAAGTACATCGGCGTGCCGGTCGCCGGCCCGTACAAGGCGGAGCACTACCGCTACTAGCAAGCCGGCAGCCACGGACTCGATTGGAGGGGCGACGCATGCGTCGCCCCTTTCTTTTTGGATGATGCGGCTTTCAGGCGGAGCCGCGGATGGTCCATCTCATCGGTGCCCGCTTGATGCCGCCGACGAAACTCGAACGCGCACGCTCGACCGGACCCGCCGACTCGCAAGAGTCGAGGCGGGCCGCAAGCTCGAGGTATGCGTGCTTGAGTTCGAGCCGCGCCAGATGCGCCCCGAGGCAGACGTGTTCGCCCATCCCGAATCCGATATGCGGGTTGGGTTGCCGGTCGATACGGAAGGTGAACGGGTCCTCGAACACCTCCTCATCTCGGTTGCCCGAGCCGTAGAAGAGACAAACCGACTCGCCTTTGCGAATCGTCTTGCCGCGCAACTCGTAATCCTGCGTCGCCGTACGCGCAAACTGGATGACCGGGTTGGTCCAGCGGACAACCTCTTCCACGGCGCTGTCGACCAAGCTCGGGTCGGCGCGAAGTCGTTCCCACTGCTCGCGATCTTCCAGGAGCGCCAACATCCCGCCGGTCATCGCATTGCGCGTCGTCTCGTTCCCCGCCACGACCAGCAGCATGTAGTACGACAACAACTCGACCGGAGGCAGTGGATCGCCCTCGACCTCGCCATTCGCCACCATGCTGACGATGTCGTCGGTCGGCTTCTTGCGGCGCTCCTCGGCGAGGTCATTGAAGTAGGTGAAAAGCTCGAGGCGCGCCCCTTCGGAGGTTTCTCGCGGAGTCTTGTCGGCGCTGAACTCCGGATCCTGCGGCGCGATGATCTCGTTGGTCCAACGAAAGAGCTTGTCCCAGTGGCTGCGCGGCACCCCGAGCATCTCGGCGATGACCGCGATCGTGATCGGCGCAGAAATATCCGCGACGAAATCCCCCCCGTCCTTGGCCGAGGCGCGGTCGACCACCTCGCGCGCGACGCGAGCGACCTTGTCGCCGAGCCCGCTCACCGAGCGCGGCGTGAACCAACGACTGGTCACCCGACGGTAGCGGGCGTGGTCGGGGGGATCCATGTTCAGCAGATGGCGCGAGCTACCCTCCGGCGGCGGTGGCAGGTCGCGGGTGAACACCGCCAGCCGCGGGCCGTTGAGAAACAGGTCGGGTCGTTTACCGATCGCGATGATGTCGGAATGCTTGGTGATCGCCCAAAAAGGGTCGACGTTGTCGCGCTCGTACCAATGCACCGGATCGTTACGCCTCAGCCAGGTCCACTCCTCGTGCGGATAACCGTTGCGCTCGTAGTGTTCGGGCGTCGCGATGTCCAGAGTCGTTGCATCCATCCTGTCTCTCCGATTCCTCGAGCCGTCGAAGCCGACTCGCCGTTTGGCCTTCCGACGACTCTGTCCGCGGAGCGGGCAGCTCGCAAGGGGCGGACGGCAGACAGCCTCTCGCCCGAAATCAACCATGATGCGGTGCGGCTGAGGAGCTCCTACGACACAACCGAATGGGGGCCAAGCGAAAGGACTGGTGCTGGCACTCGGCGGTCGCTAAGCTCAGGATCGCCGATTTCAGCAATCCAAAGGGGGAGTTTCATGGGGAATAGAATTTCGAAGGGGGCGTCAATCGTCCTCGCCCTGGTCATGCAGGTCACCGGGACGGTCGGGGCGGCAAAGGCCTCCGACGCACTGCGTTGTGAGAGGGCGGCCGGTCTCAGTCTGGCGAAGTGCGCCAAGAAGGTCGCCGGCATTCAGCGCGACTGCTTCAGGAAAGGGGGTGGCATTTGTGACCATGCAGACCCCGAGATCGTCGCAGCATTGAGCAAGCTCACATCCAAGGTGACCAAGAAGTGCGTCGACGACGCGACCGTGCAGTCCACGGGCTATCCAGCCCTGACGCTGACAGCACTACTCGACCGCCTCGAGGCGTCGTGCCTCGCCGAAACCGAGTCGCTGGTCGCTCGTGTCTACGGGGGCCCCCACGGCGCCGCCTGGGCCGGCGCCGATGACGACGGAAAGAAGTGCATCGATACGCTCATGAAGACGGGCCGCAAGGTCCTCTTCGGCACGGCGAAGGCGCGCATGAAGTGCGTCAATAAGCAACGGAAGAAAGGGAATTGCGACCTCACCAAGACCAACGCCAAGGTCACCAAGCTCGAGACGAAGGCGATCGCCAAGATCGACAAGAAGTGCTCGGACCAGGCTCCGGAGACGCTGGTAACGCTGACGTCGTCGCAGTTCATCGAGCGCGCAACCGAGCAAGGGGAGTGCATGACGGCGATTGCGCACCCCGACGTCACTCCGCTCAGTCTCGACTGTGGACCGCGCACCGCCGTCCCGGCGCCGCCGCGCGGCTCGTACACCCAAGTCGTCCTCGACCATGCCACATGGGGAACGAGGTGCGGCGACGGAAGCGACTACGCATTCCAGATCAGGCTCGCTCCCGAAGGACACCCGGTCGAAAACGTCGTCGTGCAGATGCAGGGCGGTGGGGTCTGCATCTTCCCGGCTCAATGCGCCAGTGTCGGCGCGAACCTCTTCGAGGCGCTCAGCGACGGGCCGGAAACGAAGGGCATCATGTCCAACGACGAGCTGGTCAACCCGTTCGCCAATTGGACCAAGCTCTACCTGCCCTACTGCACCCAAGACGTCTTCATCGGCGGCGGTACGACGGAAGACTTCACCGGCACAGGCGGCCCCGTAATCGAGCGCTACGGCGCGATCAACGTGCGTGCCGCTCTGCGCTACCTCCGTGACGTGTTGTGGAGAGAACTCGACGAGGACAGCGAGGGCTACCGCAACGACCGCATCAACATGCTCTTCGGCGGCACGTCCGCGGGCGGCTTTGGAACGCTCTACAACTACCACTATGTGTTGGACGACCTACAGTGGATCCACAGCACGGCCTGGCCCGACGCCGCGCTGGGCCTCGACAGCGGCGGAGTGGTCAGCATCGTCAATCTGGGAGCGATCGCGATCCCGGCCTGGGGATCCGGGCCCTACCTGCCGCCCTACTGCTTCGGGAGCACTTGCGCCGAGGGAGAGAAGGTCTACGCCACGGCTGCGCCGCGGCTGAAACGCGAACCAAGGCAGCAGTTCCTGGTGCTGTCGAACCAAGTCGACAGCACCCAGGTTTCGACCACCTTTTTCCCGAACAGCCCCAGCTGGATCAACAAGATGCGCCAATCGTACTGCGACACCGCCGGCACCAACGGCCTGCACTATTTCCTGACGCCGATCACGACCAGTACACACGTCATCGCCACAAAGGAGGCGCTCTTCACCGGGAGTTCCCCCGCTGAGAGCGTCGTCGACGGAATCGTCATGAGGGACTGGCTCGCGAATGCCGTGACCGACCCCGACAACGTGCCCGATGCTGTCGCCGAAGGGACGCTGGCGACCTCGATTTCAGGCGTCAATCCTTTCCCGTGCACAGTCGACTGATCACGGGCAAACGAGCGAAGCGGACGAGGCCCAGGGGAGTTCCTCTGGGCCTCGTTGCGTCGGAAGCCGGTCGTTCGTGCTGAGAGCCACCCTCGCTCTGTCGGTCGGCTTCCTCGGGCTCATCGCCGGCACCGCGATCGGTGGCCTTTTCGTACCCGCCGGCAGCGGGCTCGCGGGCCCGGCGATCGCCCTCGGGTACGGTGTTGTAGGCGCCCTGGTCGCGGCCGGTGCCGCATGGATCGCTTCGAAATTCGCGACTCCGCCGGTCCTACGCGTGTCCGCCACTGTGAACGCGACTCTCGCGTCGGCCGTGGCGATCGCCGCCGCGCTCGCGTACCGAGCGGCGATTCGTGAAACGTACTACGACCCGCCGTCGGCCTTCGCCGGTCTACCACACTACCACGTGTCGGTTCAGCGGCTCGATGGCGCCGACCCCGTGTTGGCCAAGCGGATCGAAATCGACACTCCCACGCGAGAGTGGGCGCTCCAGCTTCCGGACGACCGCGTCTGCTCCGGCAACCTTCGCGCCGCTTCTCAGGCAACCGTCGGGCATGCGATCGCGGCGCTCGCGGGCCTCGACGAATCGGCGCTCGAGAACTGCCGCCTGGGCGAAGCCCGAGCGCGCGAACGCTTGAGCTGGCAGCTCGGGTCGGCGCCCCCCGCTTCGCTCGCCGTCTCACCACACTGCCGGAAGTCGCAATCGACCATCGCCGCGGCGCTGCACGCGATCGAAACCGTGCACCTCGTCCATCCGTCTCAGGTCGAGTGTCGCTGAGCGCCCTGTCGGGGCGATTGACGGACGGACTCGCGCCGATAGCTTACTGTCGTGCCGGAGGGACCTGAAATCCGTCGTGCGGCGGATCGAATCGAAGCCGCGGTCGGCAGTCGCCGCGCCCGTGAGGTGTACTTCGCTTTCCCGAACCTCAAGCAGTACGAATCGGATCTGAGCGGCGAAACCGTCCGCCGCATCGAACCCCGAGGGAAAGCGTTGCTGATTCATTTCTCCAACGACTTCGTGGTTTACACGCACAGTCAACTCTACGGCCGGTGGTATACTCGCAAGTCAGGATCGTTGCCCGCGACCAACCGCTCCCTGCGCTTCGCCATACACAACGCGGAGAAGAGTGCGCTGCTGTACAGCGCGTCACAGATCGACGTACTGCGCGCTGCCGAGATCGACCAGCATCCGTACATTTCCAAGCTGGGACCGGACGCCCTCGCCAAGCGAACCACTCCCAAGGTCATCGCATCGCGACTCGGCAACCACCGCTTCGAAAACCGCAAGTTGGGGGCACTGCTCCTCGACCAATCGTTCATCGCTGGACTCGGCAACTACCTGCGCTGCGAGATCCTGTTCCTTGCCGGCGTTCACCCGGACCTCAGGTCGCGCGACCTGACCGGGGAGGAGAGAAAGAAGCTGGCGCGGACGATTCGCACAGTTTCGACGCGCGCCTATCGGCGAAACGGTGTAACCCGTGCGGAAGCAAACGCCACCCGTCGGCGTTCGCAGGATCGGCGCCACTACGTGTTCGCGCGCGCCGGTCGGCCGTGCCCGGATTGCACCACGCCGATCGAACGCGCCACCGACGCGGGGCGACCATTCTTTTCGTGCCCCAACTGCCAACCGCCTCGGTAGGCCTCGACCTCCTCGATTCGATTGGCAACCGCATGGTATGGAGCGCCCATGGCAGCGGCAAAGGGGCGGCGCAGCAACAGCGTCCGATGGCGAAGGCGCAGCGGCGCATGCCGTCACCGGCGAATGGCTACTGGTAGAGGGATCTCGTTCCAGCACCGGCAGAACACGACAGCCTCGCGACTCCTCGTCGCCGCCCTGGTCGCGGCGCCGGCGTGCGGCGGCCCACTCGGCCCGATCGCGGGAGGGAGGGTCGCGGGCAACTTCAACCGCGAAGCGGTTTCCGACTGGAGCTTCGCCGCCCAACACCGCCATGCGGCGCTCGAGGTACGGCCCGGCGCCCCGTACTCCGTCACCGTCAATTTCTACCTGGCCGGCAGCCATCTCTACCTCGACATCGGTAAACACGCGGGTTTTCATCGATGGCGGCGGTACATCCGGGCCGACGACCGCGTCCGAATCCGCTTCGGCACAGAAATCTACGAGGCCGTGGCAACACCGGTCACCGACACGGCGGAGATCGCCGCCCTCTTGCCTGCGTACTTCGCCAAGGACAGCAGCGAGCCCGCACCCGGTTGTGCTCCCCCCTTTCCGGTCGAGTGCTTCCCCGACACGGTTTTCGTCCGACTCGACGCGCAATCGACGCGCATTCGATCTGCAACCGATCACCAACAACCCGGAGACATCCATGAGTAAACAGGCCGCTACCGTCGTTCCGATCCACCCGCCGCTCGCAGACAGGTGGAGCCCATACGGATTCTCCGAAAAG
>JANQHZ010000369.1 GCA_028282445.1 Candidatus Binatia bacterium
CCGGGGGGCCATTGACCACTATGACTGAACCGCAGACCGAACAGCTCGACCCCGCGACGTCGACGCTGACGCTTTCCCTCGACGTCGACCTCTACTCGCGCGACGTTCTCTACGCGGCTGCGTACGTCTTCATCGATCGGGCCTATATGCTCCTCGACAGGGAAGGCGGTCGATACACGGTGCGCTTCCGTGCCAAGCAGCCGGCCGACGAGGCGACGCTGCGAGCGATGGCGGGTGAGTTCGAAAACGAGCTGCTGGCGCAGGCACTGCGTGAGCGCGTCGGTAAGGCGAATCAGAAGATCGTCGAGGACATCACGGCACTGGCGATCGGCGGTGCGACGACTTCGACGGGCGATCAATCGGGGGTCGATCTCGACAACCCCGGGCAGGACGGTTTCGTCGCCGACGAGAAAGGGCTCGGAACCCCTTGGGAAGCCAAGAAGGACTCGGGGGGATGAGTGCCCGATCGGCCAGTATCAAGTTACATCGCGAGATCTACGCGGAAGAGGCGATCGCGGATGCCGCCGCGACCTTCGAAGGATACGCCCACTTCGCGGTGAAACCCGAGGGCGACCACTTCGTCGTCGAGATGAGCGATATCGAAAGTGAAGTGGAAGGCGACGTCGTCGCCGAGTTTTGCAACTTCGTGCTCGCCAATAGCGCGGTGATCAGGAGGGGCAGCCATGCTTGAGACGGTAGACCCTCGCGACGCCGACGCGCTTGCGAGCCATGAATCCAACTCGCTGCCGCACGGAAGCCAGGTCGATTTTTCGCGGCTGCCGAGCCCAGCGGAATGGAAGCCCGAGTTCGCCGTCCCCTTCAATCAGAGAAGGATCGGCAAAAAGGTCCTGATCAGCAACGACTTCGGCGACTGGTTGTTGATGACCATGGAAGAGTTCGCCGACTTCGTCGCAGGGCGACCGCAAGCGGGCGAGCCGCTCTACGAGAAGCTGCGCCGCACCAACTTCATCGCTTCCGAGGTCAATCACGAGCTGCAGTCGTACCGCTGGCGCCGCAAGAAGGAGTATCTGTTCTACGGGCCGACCTTGCACGCTTTCGTTTTGACGCACCGCTGTAACCACGGTTGTCAGTACTGCCACAGCTCGATCGTTGGGATGGATCGCTACGACACCGACATGTCGATCGAGACGGCGGAACGCGGCGTCGACCTGGCCTTCCAGACGACCGCCCGCGGGATCACGATCGAGTTTCAGGGAGGCGAGCCGACCGCCAACTGGGACACGCTGAAGCACATCGTCGAGTACGCCACCGAGAAGAACAAGACGGCGCAAAAAATCCTGTCGTTCGCGTTGGTCACCAATCTGACCATCATGGATGACGAGAAGCTCGATTTCTTGCTCGATCGCCGGGTCCAGATCTGCACCAGCCTCGACGGCCCCGAGGACTTGCACAACCAGATCCGCGTCTTCCGCGGCGGCAACAGTCACGCCACGCTCCTGACCTGGTTGAAGAAGATCAACCAGCGCTACGAGGATATGGGCCTGGACACCAACCAGTACCGGGTCGAGGCGCTGCCGACGATCACTCGTCCGAGCCTGTCGCGTTGGCGCGACATCGTCGATCAGTTCGTGGAGGTCGGCTGTCGGGCCGTCTTCTTGCGCAAGCTCGACCCGTTTGGCTTTGCCGCCAAGAGCGTCAAAACGCTTGGCTACTCGATGGACGAATTCCTCGAGTTCTACGCCAACGCGGTCGACTACATCATCGAGCTCAACCGCCAGGGCGTCCAGGTCATGGAGCGCCACGCAGCGATCATGCTGAACAAGATCCTGGCCGACGACGAACCCAATTTCCTCGACCTGCGGATCCCGGGCGGCGCGTGTATCGGTCAGCTCGGCTATGCCCCCGACGGCAGTATCTACTCTTCCGACGAGGGCCGTTTCGTCGCGTCGATGGGCGACGAAATGTTTCGCATCGGCAGTGTCGAAGATAGTTATGTCGATCTCATGGGCAATGCCGCGACCCGATCGCTGGTGATGGCCGGTCTCAACGATGGACATCCCGATTGCGTGAGCTGCGTCTACAAGCCGTGGTGCGGCCAGCAGGTCGAGTACAACTACAAGACCCAGGGCAGCCTGCACGGGCACATGCGCGATTCGACCTGGTGCAAGAAGCACAAGTCGATCTTCGACTACCTCATGCACAAGCTCGAGGCGGCCGACGAGCGCGAGATCGAGATGTTTCGGCTGTGGACGACCAACCGAACGCTCGACCATTTCATCGTCTGAGCGGGGTTGGGATGGCTGACGGATCAGGCGCTGTCGGCGGGCGAGGACTGGTGCTGCCCGACGACTCGCGGCACCCTTCGAACGCTCTCGCGACCGCCTACGTCGCTTACCTCGTTCAGTGCTGCCGTGAGTTCCTAGGCCTCGGGGCGAGAGGGGCTTTCGATGCTCCGCCCGCGCAGGGCATCGTTGCGGATCTGGTCAAGCAGGCCCTCTCCGCCAACCGGGGGGCCATGCTGGGCTGCTTCGCTTCGCCTTCGGTGGGGACTCCCTTGCAGTGCGCGGGCGTCGGAGCGGACCTGCCGGCATTTGCATCGCGGGTGGCGCGTGCGGTCGATGAGATCGTTCCTCATCTGCTCTTCGAAATGGCGATCCGCGGGCTGATTCCGCGCGGCCAGACGGTGGTGTGGTCGGACGGTGCGCCGCGCCTCGCTTGCTTGGCGATCGGTGGGGCAATCGTTCCGCCGTCCGGCGCGACCGGCTTGCGCTTCTCGCACAGTCACGTCACCGCTCTCGGCAACGAAAAGGAGTTGGCGCGGTTGCCGACCGAGCGCGCCGCCCTGAGCGCGGCGCTTGGCAATGGTGCGGGCGGCTTCGGCTTCGAGCGATGCTACCGCAGTGTCGGCAAGGTGACTCACTTTGCGACCGTCGATCAGAACCCGATCGCCGAGTTCGAGGAACACCCTGAAAAAGCTGGGAACCACATCGACCTTGGCGGCCGGCCCGAGAGCGAATGGGTGGATACCCTGGAGCGATGCTTCGGCCTCGTGGAAGAGTTCCTGCCCGCCGAGCACGCCGAAATGACGACCATGCTGCAGCAGGCGATCCCGGTCGGCTACGACGATCACCGACATCTGTCCGCTTCCTATCGAGAGGCGATCGGAACCATCTACCTGACGCTGCACCCCAACATCATGACGATGACCGAGGCGGTGATCCACGAGTTCCAGCACAACAAGTTCAACGCCGTGGCGTACAGCGTCGAG
>JANQHZ010000409.1 GCA_028282445.1 Candidatus Binatia bacterium
CGGCATGGCGCTCGGGGTGAGCGAGTATCTCACCAAGCCGATCAACAAGCAGGAGCTGTTCGCCCGCCTGCGCGCGCAGGCGCATACGCGCGAGCTCGATCGGCGCATGGATCGCACTGCTGCCGCCATCGCCGATTTGAAGGACGATTGACCGGACCGCCGGGTCGCGGCATTCACTTCGGATGCCGTCGGATTCCAGCCACCTGGCCGCCGAAACTCTTCGTCGAGTTCGCATCGTGTTGGTGCGTCCGCAGGGCGCAGCCAACGTCGGCGCGGTTGCGCGCGCGATGAAGAACATGGGTTTCGATGATCTCGCCCTGGTCGGTACTTCGCGTCGCAGGATCGCGTCGGCTGCGACGACGGCGGTGCGGGCCGGCGATATTCTCGATCGGGCGACGCGCTGGGGTTCGATCGGCGACGCGGTGGCGGACTGCAACCTGGTGGTCGGGACATCCGGCCAGGGCGGCGCGTATCGAGATTCCCCCGAGACTCCGGAGGAGATCTCCACAGACGTCCTGTCGGTTGCGACGACCGGCAAAGTGGCCGTCGTCTTCGGTCCCGAGCATCACGGATTGACCCGAGAGGATCTCGAGCACTGCGCTCGCCTGACTCGCATCGACACGTCGAGCGAGTACCCTTCGATCAACCTCGCTCAGTCGGTACTGGTCGTCTGTTACGAATTGCGGCGGCAGGCGATGGCGGTGTCGGATTCGGCACCGCGGCTCACCGGAGCCAACGCCGCCGAGCTGGCGCGGCTCGAATCGAAGATGAAGGGCGCACTGTTGGATATGGGGTTCCTCAATCCGCAGAATCCCGATCGAATCATGTTTGTCTTGCGCCGGATGATCGGACGCGCTGTCGTACGACCGATCGAGGCGCGAATCCTCCTCGGCCTCGCCCACCAGATGCAGTGGTGCGCCGACGCCGCCGCGGCGGCGAAGCGGGCCGGTCTGTCGATCGCAGGTCGGCGCGACGCGTCGGTCGACGAAGACGGCGCGAGCAGCTAAGCATCTCGTGTGGCGAAGGTCATCTTCATCGACGACGCGGTGCGCGCCCGACGGCGTGCGGAAGAACGAGATCTGAACGAACGCTGCGTCGAGATCGTTCAGCTCAATCTCAGCCTGGCGCTTCATCGCTTCTCGCACGGACCCGAGGACGAACGCGCCGTTCGCGCTCGCCAAATCCGCCAGCTCGGCGAAGTCCTGGAGTACATCACCCGCTGAGCGGCGTCGGCGTTCCAGCGGGTGACGGAGCCGCAGATGAACGCCGATCGACGCTGATGCCGATCGGTCTTATGCGTTGGTTCGCGGGGGCGGCTCGGACTTGCTACCCCGTAGGGCGGCCCTAGGGCCGCCGTCGTAGGCCGTTCCGATGGCGGCCCGAGGGCCGCCCTACGATTTCCTGAACTCGATCCGCGTTCATCAGGCTGTTCCGATGGCGGCCGGAGGGCCGCCCTGCGATTTCCCGAACTCGATCCGCGTTCATCTGCGGTTTCACTATTCAGTGCGCCATGCGTCGCTTGCACCGGCGGAGGGGCGCTGTTGTAGTTGCGTCATGGCGTCACGCCTCCTTCTAGCGCTGCTTCTATTCTCGGCTGCTTGGCTTCCTTCGTCGGCCGAAGGCCTCAGCCTGGCGGAGGAGCGCAAGATCGGGAAGCGCTTTGACATGATGGCGCACGCGCGCATGCCTTTGGTGCGCGATCCGGAATTCGTGTCTTTCGTCGACGACATGGGGCGCGAGATTCTGGCGCAACTCGGCAATCCCGATTTCGAGTACCACTTCTCGGTCGTGCGGGATGCGTCGATCAACGCTTTCGCTGTTCCGGGGGGTTACATCTACGTGAACGTAGGGCTGATCAACCGCGCCGACTACGATGACGAAGTAGCGGCGGTGCTCGGTCACGAGATTGCCCACGTGCACGGTCACCACATTGCCCGCCAGCAGGAGAAGACTCAGCTTCTCAACTATGCATCCATACTCGGGATGCTGGCGGCGGTGGTCAATCCGGCGCTGGCGCCGGTCGCGGCCGCGACCGGTCAGGCGTTGGCGCTGAAGTACCAGCGTGAGTTCGAGCAAGAGGCGGACTATCTCGGCGTTCGCTATCTGCGCGGCACGCCGTACGACCCGCGCGCGACACTCGACTTCTTCAAGAAGCTCGACGATGAGTCGCGCATCACGCCGAGCTTCTTCCCCCCCTATCTACGCACGCATCCGATGACGGACGAGCGTTTGAATCATCTCGAGGCCGTGCTCAAAGCGAAGCAATGGGAAGGGCACAAGCGCAGCGCTCCCACCTTGCGCCTGCAGCGGTTGCAGGCGCTGGCGCGGGCGCGCTCGGATAGTCCGCAGGACGTCTTCGAGCAATACGCGACGGCGCGCGCCGAGAATCCAGGCAACCCCAACGCCGACTATCTGTTCGGGGTCGTAGCGCTCGAGATCAATCGGCTGGAAGAAGCGAGGCGGGCCCTCGAGCAGGCTCTCGGCGCCGGATTCATAGCGGCCGAACGCGAGCTCGGTCGAGTCGCTCTGCGTCAGCGGCAGCCTGAGAGGGCGGTCGGCCTATTGCGCCGGCACCTGGAGCGCGAGGCCGGCGACGGCATGGCGTGGGTCGAGCTCGCCCGCGCGCACGAGGCGCTGAAAGATACTGCGGCCGCCAAAGAAGCCTACCTGAAAGGCATCGAGGCGGTCCCAGAGCTCGATGTCGCGCACTACGGCTTCGGCCTACTCGCGGGTCGCGACGGCGACCAGGGAGCCGGCTTCTACCATCTCGGGGTCGCCGCGCGAATTCGGGGCCAGTACCCGAAGGCGCTCGAGTCGTTGAACCGCGCGATCCCCCTGCTGTCCGACGACACGCCGCGCCGCAAGAAGGCGCGCCGCGAGGTCGACGATCTCGAGGAGTTCCTGCAGATCGAATCGGAGGACGAAGAGTAGGCCTCGGAGCCCCGGGGGAGTCGAACTCGCCGCTTAATGGACGACGCCAGGGCCCATCGTCAACGCATTCGGATCGATGCCGAGTTGGCGGATTGCCAGCTCCCAGACGTCGTCCGGCGGAGTCTCGAAGAGTAGGTGCCGATTGAGCGGGACGGTCAGCCAGGCCGAATCGGTCAGCTCGCGGTCGAGCTGCTTCGGCCCCCAGCCGGCGTATCCCACCAGGAACCGACAATGGCAGGTCGGCTTGTTGCCCTCGACGAGATCGCGCAAGAGATCGCTCGAGGCCGACAGGTAGACGCCTTCGGCAATCTTGACGGCGTCTTCATACTCTTCGGACAGGACGAGCCAGCCCCGCGCCGGATCGACTGGTCCGCCGATCGCCACCTCGAGACCGGTATCGGCTTTCGGCGGCGGCTCGAAGTCGACGATCTCCGACGCCCGCGTCTCGGTGCCGCGGTTGACGACCAGGCCCATCGCGCCGTCCTCGTTGTGCTCGCAAAGCAGAACGACCGCTTTGTTGAAGTTCGGGTCCTGGAGTTGCGGCATGGCGACCAGAAAGGTGGGCGCCAGGGACGGTTCGTTCTGTGTCATACCTCAGCCTCCTCCGCGTTCGCCGATGTGCGAGTAGTGATTCGATTGTCGAACCGAGAAAGCACTCTGTCAATCCCGAACACAGCCGAGCAGCGCGTAACGTCGATTGCGGAAGTCCAACAACCCCTCGTCCACCTGCCAGTGGATGTCGAACAATGAATCATACCGGTGATCAGCGAGCATCCTCATTAAGGCTGGGGCGAAGGCGAGGCAAAGGCTGAGGATGGTAGGGATGCATCGGGAACGGCAATAGCCGTCGCGCTCCGCGCGACCACCACCCTCAGCCTCGCCTTCGCCTCAGCCTTAGCCT
>JANQHZ010000430.1 GCA_028282445.1 Candidatus Binatia bacterium
CGATCGCACTCAGACCGCGGGGCGCCCTCTCGCAGAAGTCGTCGCGCGCGCCCTGCGCGGCGGCGTCGACGCGGTGCAATTGCGCGAAAAGGATCTCGAGACGAGAGATTTTCTGGCAATCGCAGTCGAGCTCCGACAGCTGACGCGCCTGCACAACGCAGAGTTGCTGATCAACGACCGCATCGACGTCGCCCTGGCCGCCGAGGCCGACGGCGTTCACCTTCCGGGCTCGTCGTTCTCGGCCCAGGAAGCTCGTACCCTCCTCGGCCCCGACCGACTGATCGCGGTTTCGACCCACTCGATCGACGAGGCGAGGCACGCCGAAGGCGACGGCGCCGACTTCGTCGTCTTCGGTCCGGTCTACGATACCCCGTCGAAGCGCAGCTACGGAGCGCCCCAAGGCGTCGATCGTCTCGCTCAGGTTGTCGACGCAGTCGGCATCCCGGTGGTCGCCATCGGCGGCATCGACGAAAGCAACGCAGCGGCGATCGCCGCGACCGGATGCCACGGAATCGCAGCGATACGCGCCATCACCGCATCTGAGGCGCCCGAAGCGACGGCTCGCATGCTGCGCGCCCAGTGGTAAACGAGCCTCCTACTCGCCGTCAGGCAAGCGCAGCACTCTGATTCCGACCGCGTCGTTGGACTCCCGCTCGGCGAAGCCAACCGCGATCGCGCTGCCGCTCGCGGCGATATCGAGATGGAGAAGATCCCCCTGGTACAACGATTCGCCGTCGGCGGGCTCGAGCTCGCCGAGGGCGTCAGCGCGGCGAACGATGAGGCGGGTCGTCCCGGACACATCCTCGAGCCAGGCGATCGCAAAACCGTCCGCGGTTCCGACCGCGACCGGTGAGCGCACGCTGCCTGGCGAGCTCCCAATCTCGAAGCCACCGAGAGGGTCGACGGCGCCGGCTGCCCCCGTAAAGCGGCCGCCGCGAATCCGATTCGGCGCCGTCACCGCCGGGTCCGAAAGGTCGCTCCACACCGCCAAGAACAACTCGCCGTCGGGGTTCGCTGCGAGGTCGAGCTCGCGAGCCTCGTCCATACGCGGCACGAACTCCGCCAAACGGTCACCAGGGCGGCCGGCGGAACCGGCAAACTCGAAAAAGACCGACACGCGCCCAATCCATGCGCCGGCCAACTCGGTAGCGCTACGCGCCATCGCAGGCGGGTGATCAAAGATAAACCAGCCCTGTGGACTAGAACGAACGATCGATCCGCATGGGCTGACGTAGGCCACTTCTACGATCGGCCGAGAGCCACCCGGATCCCAGGCAAGCGAGATGCGGTCGGATAAGTTGAACCCGCAATAGCCAACCGGGGCGATTCCCTCGAAGAAGTCGATCTCCCCCAGCGACGCCTCCCGGCCGCCGAAGCTGCGGCCGATAGCGGCACTAAAGAAGTGCCCGCGGTGACCCCGAACCGCACTGCGCCAAGCCACATAGAAAGAGCCGACCGAGTCACCGACCGCTACGGGATTGGACGAGTGCACTCGTTCGATCACGTCAAACCTTCCGAACTGCTCGATCGGGAACTCCCCAGTGATCTCGACCGGCGCTGGATCAACTGCTCCCATGTCGCGATCGAAGCGACGCGCCAAGATTCCGGTCGAACCGAGCGCACCGACCGTCTGGGAGTACGCGACGACAAAACCGGGCGGCCCGCCGGCAACGGTCACATCGCGACCATTCCGGCCCGGACACCCGACGAGAGTACTCCGAGCATCCGCCGAGCAGCGGCCGGCGGTCTCACACTGGGAAATCGCCGATCGAACGAAGGTGACCAGCTCCGATACCGATACACGTCCATCCGCATCGAGGTCGTAGCAATCGAGCTCCGAATCGACCCCGTCCAGCGAATGCCGCACTGCGAACACGATCTCGCCCGCCGAAACCCCCCCGTCGCCGTCACAATCCCCGGGACACCCGTTGGCTTGGGCGGCGGTGTTGC
>JANQHZ010000439.1 GCA_028282445.1 Candidatus Binatia bacterium
GCCCTATCGCATCATC
Organism: Candidatus Binatia bacterium; assembly: GCA_028282445.1. GTDB lineage: Bacteria > Desulfobacterota > Binatia > HRBIN30 > CADEER01 > CADEER01. Next base: position 17 of record JANQHZ010000439.1, read on the forward strand.
TGGGCGACCAGGAGCGCCCAGAACCAGAACAGCGCCAGAGCCAGGTCACCGGACGCCAGACCCACCACCAGCCCGCTCGCCGCGTCGTTCCACCACAGCAGCGTCGCCACCGCGAAGACTCCGGCTTTACCGAAAGCGCCGAAGGCCAGCAGCGGCTGGTGTGGGTCTTCCTGGCGAGCGAGCCAGCCGTAGCTCAGCCCGAACGCGGCGATCAGGTACGCTGCCAGCGCGCGATAGAGCGGGTGCGTATCGGCGGGTAGATCGAGCCATGCACCGATCGCGGATGACGGATCCGCAAAGATATAGGCAGCGAACAGGTTGAACGCGAAGCTGATCCAGAGACTCGCCCTGACCAGATCGACGCGACTCACGGTGTATCGCTCGCCTCGGCAGCAGACGGCTTCGTCTTGGCCAAATCCGCTACCACGACCTCGAGCAACTGTTGCGGACGCAGGTAGCGCTGCGCCACCCGGCGAACATCGTCGAGGGTAACCGCCTCGACTTGTTGCAGCTGCTTCTCCGCCGCGTCGAGGCCAAGGCCGAGGAACCACGACCGCGCAATAAACGATGCGATCTCCCCATTGCTGTCGAGACTGAGTGGGAAGCTGCCGGTCAGGTATCGCTTGGCGTCGCGCAACTCGTCCTCGGTGATGCCGTCACGGGCAACCGCCGCGATCTCGCCACGCGCCAACTCGATCGCTCGGGCGACCGACTCGTTCTTGGTCTGCATGATGACGCGAAAGCTGCCCGGCAGCTCGCCGCCGGAGAAGTAGCTCGACACCGAGTAGACCAGCCCGGCCTGGTTGCGAATCTTCTCCATCAATCGCGAGGAGAAGCCACCGCCACCGAGGACGTAGTTCATCACCCGAATCGCTTCGAAGTCGGGGTTTGATCGCGCCACACCGCGATGCCCGATGACGATGCTCGCCTGGGTAACCGGGCGGTCGATCTCGACAGGCCGCGCCGTATCCGGCGACGGCTCGCTCGGGTCGAGCGCCGGCTGCGGGCGCTTGCGCCACGCCCCGAGCGCGGCGGCGAGCCTCTTCTCGATATCGTCGACGTCGACGTCGCCCACCACCACGATCGCGGCCCGCTGGGGACCGTAGTTCTGCTCGTAAAACCGCTGTAGGTCGTCGCGGTCGATCGCCTCGACCGACGCAGCATCGCCCTCGGTCGGATGGGCGTAGGGATGCGATCCGTAGAGCACCCGGCCGAACTCCCGATTGGCGACATCGGTCGGATCGTCCTCCGATGAGCGGATGGCAGCGAGCGTCGCCTCCTTGGCGCGCGCCAGCTCTTCGGATGGGAACGCGGGTTCGGTCAGAGTCTCGGCGAACAGCTCGAGGCCGGTGTCGAGATCCTTGCTCAACACCCGCAGAGACACCGTCGCGTAGTCGACACCGGCGGCCGCGGAGAGCCCGCCGCCGATGAACTCGATCGCAGCCGCGATCTCATTGGCCGAGCGCCGGTCCGTCCCCTCGGTAAGGGTCTCCGCGGTGAGATTGGCGAGACCGAATGCCGACGCGGGGTCGCGTCGCGAGCCCGCGTCGAGCAATGCCGTGACCAAGACGATCGGCAGAGCCTTCTGCTCCGAAACCAACAGCGCAGCGCCGTTGGGCAGCGTCCGCTCGACCACGGCAGGACCGACCGCCGCCGCCGGCAGGGACAGAAGCGCGAGCGCCAGCAGCACCCCACCCCATCGACACAGCCGCGATGGTATCACCGGTTCGCTCCCGCCCCGGTCGGAATCAGGGTCGCCACCGTGCGATTGGTCGGTACCAGGTAGAATCGTGCCACCCGCAGCAAGTCGTCGGCCTTTACCGCGCGAATCTCGTCGAGGTAGCGATCGATCATCCGCCAGTCGCCGGCGATCTCGAAGTCTCCCAGCAGCATGGCCTGGTAGAAGATCGAGTCCTGCGCGAAGACGTAGTGCGCCTCGATCTGGTTCTTCGCACGCTGCAGCTCCAAATCGGTCGGCGGCTGCTCGTCGAAGTTGGCGACTTCATCGAGCAACATGCGTTCGATCGCGGCCGGCTCGTTTCCCGGCAGCGGCTGCGAGTAAAGCGTGAACAGGTTCGGATCGAGCGCGCTGTAGCTGTAGTCGGCGCCGGCAAAGAGCGCGACGCGTTCGCGGTAGACCAGCTTCTGGTACAGGCGGGAGCTCTTTCCACCGGCCAGGATCTGCGAAAGCACCTCGAGGGCCGCGCCGTCGGCG
>JANQHZ010000453.1 GCA_028282445.1 Candidatus Binatia bacterium
ATCAGCTCGACCGCGCCGGTCCCCGGCGTAGCGACGATCTCGCCGTCGCGTTCGAAAACGACGGCGAGGCGCCCGGCCGGCTCGATCGCGAGCGCCTTACGCGCCAGGATCTTGCCCGCCTGCGCCGTACGGTAGCGGAGCTCGTGCGGGCCGTCGGCTTCGGGTAGGTGCAGCCACAGCGGGTTCTTCTTGCTGAGAATCACCGCGCGCGTCAGCGGCTCGGCGTCGTCGGTTGCGCCGTCCGGATACAGCGCGATGTGATCGTAGTCGTTGCCCGGTCCGGCCCAACCTACCTCGATCGAGGTCGCGGCCGTGGCGCTGTCAGGAGCGGCGATCGTAGTTTCGACGCCCCCGATGGCGATCGGCCGGGTCGCCAGGACGATGCCGTCCTTGCGGGTCTGGTAGCGGAGCTCGTAGCTTCCGGCCTCTTCCGGCAGGCGCATGGTGATCGGATTGCGTTTGCCGACGATTCCCTCGCTGCGGACCGGTTTGGCGGCCTCTTCGGCGCCGGCGACGAAAAGTGCAATTTGATCGTACTGGTTACCGGGGCCCTGCCAGCTTATCTCGATGGTGGCGCCGACGCCGGCCTGGTCGGGGGCTTCGAGCGCGGCCGTGACCCCCTCGATGACCAGTGGACGACGGGCGAGGACGCGCTTGGATTGCCGAGTGCGGTAGCGCAGTTCGTATGTGCCCGGAGCCTCCGGCAGGTGCATGGTCACCGGACTGCGCCCGAGCACGGTGGCGTTGGCGAGTGCCTTTGCGTCGTCGGCAGCGCCGGCCTCGAACAGGCCGATGGTTTCGTAGGAATTGCCCGGGCCTTTCCACTCGATGGCGATCTTGGCGCCCATCTGCGCGGATTCCGGTGCCTCGAGCGAGGTCGGCACGTCGACCGCGCTGATCGGTTTGCGTCCGGCCACCACGCCGGCCTGCCGGTCCCAGTAGCGCAACTCGTAATCGCCGGGCTCGTCCGGTATGACGACACGCAGCGGGTTCTTGCCGCTGGTAATCTTGGCCGAGTTGATTCCCGATGCGTCATCCGGGGCTTCCGGTGAGATCACGTAGACCGAGTCGTATTGATTTCCCGGCCCGGTCCAGTGGACCTCGATGGCGGAGCCGATGGTCGCTTCGGCGGGCGCGTCGAGCTTCGCTTCCTGCCCGTGTGCGGATGTGCAGATGGCGACGGAGAAGAGTAGGGACGTGAGTGCTCGCACCGGATGTTTCCTCCTCACAGTGAGGCAAGATTAGTCGGGATCGCCGGCGATGAACAGTCGACAATCGGTGCTGGATCGGACGGATTCGTCCACTCGCTCGCTCGAGTCGAATCTGGGATGATCGCCGACTCTCATGAAGGCATTGCTCTACGAGAACAGCTTGGCGCGTCAGGCGGCGACGATGTTGCTGTCACGTTTCAGTCCGAGCGCCTTCGTCGGACCATTGTCGCCGATGCGTCTACGCGACATCGCCGAGCCGGAGCTGCCGGCCGAAGACTGGGTAGTGTTGCGAACGCGCCTCTGCGGCGTGTGCGGGAGCGACTACAAGCAGGTGTTCATGAACGGCGCCTACGACAACCCGATGACTGCGGTCATTTCGTTTCCACAGGTGCTCGGTCACGAAGTGGTGGCGACGGTCGAGCGGATCGGATGCGGCGTGACGACGCGGTCGGTCGGCGATCGGGTCGTGCTCAATCCCTGGCTCTCGTGCGCGACGCGCGGCCTTCCGCTCTGCGAGTGGTGCGAGAAGGGCGAGCTGGCGCAGTGCCGCAACTTCTGCCGCGGCACCATCGACCCCGGTATCCACACTGGCAACAGCCGACACGCCACCGGCGGCTTCGCGCCGCGCCTGCCGGCGCACGAGTCGCAGTGCATTCCGATTCCCGACGAGATCGGCGACGACGCTGCGGTCTTGGCCGATCCCTTCGCGGTGTCTCTGCATTCGATCTTGCATTGGCCGCCTCCGCCCGAGGGAGTCGCTCTGGTGTACGGTTGCGGCACTCTCGGTCTGCTGACGATTGCGATCTTGCGAGCGATCCATCCCGCCTGCCGGATCTTTGCGATCGCTCGTTACGACCACCAGGCGAGCTTGGCGCGACAGATGGGCGCCGAGGTGGTCATCGGTCATCGACCGGTCGAGCGGATCGTCGAAACGGTCGGGCGGGAGCTCGGGGTCGAGGTGCAGAAACCCTGGCGCGGACTGCCGATGTTGAACGGCGGTGTCGATTGCGTCTACGACACCGTGTCGGCGCCGGAGACGCTCGAGGTTGGGGTACGGGTTGCGCGCCCGCGCGGATCGATCGTCGTTACAGGAGTCGAGCCGCCGAAGCGATTCGAGTGGACGCCGCTCTACTTCAAGGAGCTGTCCCTGATCGGGTCGAATGCTTTCGCCATCGAAAAATTTGACGGCCGCCGGCAGCATGCGATGGAGTGGTACTTCGAGTTCATTCGGAGCAAGGCGATCGACGTGACGCCGATCATCACCCATCGGTATCGCCTCGAGCAGTACCGCGAGGCGTTCATGGACTGCTACGACCAGGGCAACAGCGGCGCCGTCAAGGTGCTCTTCGAGTATGGAACCGCTGATGAACTCTGATGGAGGAGTTGTCCCCCCTTTGAAAAAGGGGGGCTCGGGGGGATTTTGAGATCGATCCCTTCCGATAAATCCTCCTCAATCCCCCTTTTTCAAAGGGGGAAGTCGTTCCCGTAGCGGTTTCGATCTTCAATAAAGCTTAGGCTCGCCTTCCGGGCGGGTGCGCCAGCGCTTGTGGAACCAGATCCACTGATCCGGGTGGTCGCTGACGATGCGTTCGATCGCCTGGTTACAGCGGCGGGTGGTTTCGATCAGGTCGGCGAGCTTGTCACCGGTGTCGGCGAGCTCGATCTCGGGATAGATGACCAGGCGGTGGCGTTCGGACTCGCCTTCTCGCACCAGGAACACCGGCACGATCGGCGCTCCGGTATGGGCGGCGAGGCGGGCGGGTCCCGGCGTCGTGCATGCGGGAACTCCGAAAAAGTCGGCGAACACCCCGGCGTTGCCGCGTTGATTTTGATCGGCCGGCAGCGCCACCATCTCTTTGTTGCGCAGCGAGCGGATGAGCAGCCGGGCCGCTTGCTTCTTGGGCAGAGACTTGGTGCCGACGCGCTCGCGTAGATCGAGGATCATGTGGTCGACGAGCTGGTTGCGCATCGTGCGGTGCACCAAGGTTACCGGGTGCCCCATCAGACCGTGGGCATAGGCGAGCAACTCGAAGTTGCCGAGGTGGGCGGTCAGGATGATCCCACCGGTTTCGGCGGCGCGGGCGACCTCGTTTCGCCACAGCTCGAGGTCGTCGACCGTCACGTAGTCGGAGAAGTTTTCCGCGGTCAGCTTTCGGAATTGACTCGCTTCCGCGAGCAGACGGCCGAGGTTGCGGCAGGAGCGCCGCAAGATCGATCGCAACTCGGAATCGGCCTTGTCCGGAAAGGCCCGCTCCAAATTGGCGAGCGCGATCTTCCTCAGCGGCGCGGCGACGAAGTAGAGCAGCTCGCCGATGCGAGCGCCGAGTCCGACCGCGACACCGCGCGGCAAGCGGCCGAGCGCGCCGAAAGTGCCGGCGGCGATCCAATACTCGAGTCGATCGCGCAGCGTGGGAGCAGGCGCGGAGTCCTCGGAAGAGACTCCCACCGGCGAAGCTCAGACCGCTTCGCCGAACGCCTCGGCTTCCATCGACCGCAACTCCTTGTAAACCTCGCGGTCGATCTCACGGTACTTCTCGAGCATTTCCGCAGCGCGCTCCTCCTGGCCGGTTTCGGCGGCGAGGTTGGCGAGCTTCTCCTGGATCCAGGACTGGTGCCACTTCTCGTCCTGAGTGACTTCCTTGAGGACTGCGAGAGTCTCGGGGTCGGTGTCGGGACGCGCCGCGTGCTCCGTGTAGCGCGCGAACGAACGCTCCTCAACGACGACGGTGAGGGCGAGAAGGTCGACCACCGAACGCGGGATGGTGCGCATGCCGATTCGGTCCTGGTATCCCTTGGCCACCGGCACCGGGACGGCGCCGAGGTCGTTGATGCGCTTGGTCCACAGCCATGCGTGGCGCGCTTCGTCGGCGGCGTGCAGGGTCATTTTGATCTGCGCCTGCGGATCGTCGTCCATCTTCTTCATCAGGCGCAACAGGAGCTCGGCTCCGTGCAGCTCGCCTTCGCGGTAGTAGCTGAAAAGCTCAATCAACCTGGGATCAGCAGCCATGTTCTCTCCACCTCCAAGTACAAATAGAACGGTTATTCTATTGGCGCATCGGGATCAAGCCGTGGTCGCGGCGGCCGCCGCCAGCGCTGATGCCACCAGGGCCATTGGGTGGGATTCTCGCGGATCGCTTGCGAGAGCAGATCGTTCACCCTCGTAGTGAGGTCGCGGACCGCTTCGTCTTTGGAGAGCGACTTGTCGGCGTACAGGGGACCCTTCATTTCGAGGCAGAGCCCGCCCTCCGGGCGTCGCAGGGCGTAGGATACCAGCAGCGGCAGGTCCCGGCGCACCGCCAAGGCGGCCGGTGCCACCGGGGTGCGGGCGGGGAAGCCCAGAAAGGGCACGGTAATCGAGGGGACCTTGGTATCCTGATCGATCAACATCGCGAGCAGCCCCTGCGGGTTCTTGAGAATCTTGAGCATCTGCCTGCCGGCGGACGGACTGTCTCGGAGAATCGTCTCGACGTCGTTGCTGGTCCGAAGATCGACCAGCCGTTGGTTGAGATACGGGTCGTCGAGCCGGCGGGCGACGGCTGCTACCTCCATCCCTTCGACCTGGGCAAAGTAGCAGGCCAGGATCTCCCAATTGCCGAGGTGGGCAGAGCAAGCGATCGTACCGCGGTCGATCGAGGGTTGAATCTCCTTCCAACCGCTCAGGGTGGCATACTCCGCGAGGTCCGGTCGGATTTCCTCCATTTTGAGGATCTCGCAGAACGATCGGGCGAAGCCGCGCAGGCCGAGGCGAACGATTTCGCGGCGATCCGCGGCGCTGAAGCGGTCGCCGAAGACCCGCTCGAGGTTCGCGACGGCGCGATTTCGCGTCCGGTGCAGGGTCAGAAACGCCAGGTCGCCGACGCGATCGGCTCTCGCGAGCCCTTCTTGCAGGGTGTAGCGGTCAGCGACGCGAAACGCCGCGTCGATCAGGCGCTGCAGAGTGGCGTCTTTCGCCCGGTGTGCGCTGCGGCGCAGTCGGGGAGACCGCTTGTACACCCCTCGCAGCAAACCTCAAGCGATCCCTGCTTTCAGAAGATCGTGGAGATGGAGGATTCCGCGAGGTTTGGCCGACTGGCTGTCGACGATGAACAGCGAAGTGATGCTGCTGTCCTGCATGATTGCCAAGGCGCGAGCCGCCAGCGCTCCACCTTCGACCGTTTTCGGGCTGGTCGTCATGATCTCGCAAGCCTTGGTCGACTTGACGTCGACGCCTTTGCCCATGGCGCGGCGCAGGTCGCCGTCGGTGACGACTCCGGTGAGTACGCCGGCGTCGTCGACGACCCCGGTGACGCCCAAGCGCTTGCCCGACATCTCGACGATCGTGTCGGCGACGGATGCGTCCATCGCGACGACCGGAACGTCGTCGCCCGAGTGCATGATTTCTTCCACCTTGAGCAGCTTGCGGCCGAGGCTCCCGGCCGGGTGAAGCTGCGCGAAGTCCTCCTCGGTGAAACCCCGGCGTTCGAGCAAGGCGACGGCCAGGGCGTCGCCCAGAGCGAGGGCGGCAGTGGTGCTGGCGGTCGGGGCCAGTCCCATCGGGCAAGCTTCTTCGGGGACGCTGGAGTCGAGTGCAACGTCGGCGGCTCGGCCGAGCGACGACTCGACGTTTCCGGTGATGGCGATGAGCGGCAGCCCGAATCGCTTCACCAGGGGCAATAACCGGATCATCTCCTCGGTTTCGCCGCTGTGGGAGAGTCCGAGGACAGCGTCGGATCTTCCGACGACGCCGAAGTCGCCGTGAACCGCTTCGGCGGCGTGCAAGAAAGAGGCGGTGGTGCCGGTGCTGGCGAGGGTGGCGGCGATCTTTCGACAGATGATGCCGGACTTGCCCATGCCGACGACGACGACCTTGCCTGTGCAGGCAGCGAGGAGATCGACGGCGCGGTCGACCCTTTCGTCGAGCGCGCGTCCGACCGCTTCGAGCGCCGCGGTTTCGATCGCCAGTACGCGTCGTGCGCTGGCAAGAGCGGACGAGCTGGATTCAGCTTGCGGAGATTTCCTTTCGGAGGTCATCGAAGCGGCGAAGCTCTTTCAGAAGCTCGGGAAGTTCATCGAGGCGATAGGAGTTGGGGCCGTCGCTGAGAGCATTGTCGGGATCCTCGTGCGTCTCCAGAAACACTGCGTCGACGCCGACCGCGATTGCCGCCCTGGCGAGTGGCGCGATGACGTGCCGTTGGCCGCCCGACGAACCGCCCTGTCCCCCCGGGAGCTGCGCGCTGTGGCCAGCATCGAAGACGACAGGGTAGCCGAGATCGGCCATGAAGGCGAGCGAGCGCATGTCGGTGACGAGGTTGTTGTAGCCGAAGCTGGAGCCGCGTTCGGTGATCAGAATTCCGTGGTTGCCGGTCGAGGTGACCTTCTCGAGGATCGGTTTCACGTCCCAGGGTGCGAGAAACTGCCCCTTCTTGACGTTCACCGGTTTGCCGGTCCCAGCGGCGGCCAACAGCAGGTCGGTTTGGCGGCAAAGGAACGCTGGAATCTGAAGCAGGTCGACGACTTCGGCGACCGCCTCGATCTGGTCGATCTCGTGGACGTCGGTCACTACCGGTACGCCGACCTCTTTTTTGACTTCGCCGAGGATCTTCAAGCCCTCTTCGAGGCCGAGCCCGCGCGACGCGGTCAACGAGGTCCGGTTCGCCTTGTCGTACGAAGACTTGTAGACGAATGGGATTTCGAGCTCGTCGGTGATCTTGCGGATGGCGGTGGCGTGGCGAAGGGCGCTGTCGCGTCCTTCGATCTGGCAGGTGCCGCCGAGGAAGGCGAAGCGGCCTCCGCCTCCGATGCTCACCGAGCCGACGGCGACTCGTCTCGTCATATTACTTTACAGCGCTCAGGCGTGGCGCTTTGTCTCGCTCGGTTCTGCGCTGCAAGGCGGCGTGAACGAATCCGCGGAAGAGCGGGTGGCAACTGTTGGGCCGCGATTTGAACTCAGGGTGGAACTGGCAAGCGACGAACCATGGGTGTTCCGGGATCTCGACGATTTCGACGAGATTCCGGTCGGGCGACAACCCGCTCAGCACGAGGCCGGCTGCCTCGAGCTGCTCTCGGTAGGTGTTGTTGACCTCGAAGCGGTGTCGATGGCGCTCGTCGATCTTTTCGCAGCCGTAGATCTCGGCGGCGCGCGTACCTTCACCGAGCGCGCAGGGGTAGGACCCGAGGCGCATGGTGCCGCCTTTATCGGTGACGCGGTGCTGGTCTTCCATCAGGTGAATCACCGGGTGGTCGGCCCGTTCCTCGACCTCGATCGAGTTGGCGCCCTCGAGCCCGGCGACGTGGCGAGCGTACTCGACGACCGCCATCTGCATGCCGAAGCAGATACCGAAGAAGGGGATCTTGTTTTCGCGAGCGAAGCGAACCGCTTCGATCTTGCCCTCGGCGCCGCGCGGGCCGAAGCCCATCGGAACCAGGATGGCGTCGACCTGGTCGAGATCTTCCGGCAGGCCGTCCTGCTCGAGCTTCTCCGAATCGACGAAGCGCAGATCGACCTTGCACTCGTTGGCGATGCCGCCGTGTGCAAGCGATTCATTCAGGCTCTTGTAGGAGTCGGTGAGATCGACGTACTTGCCGATGACAGCGATGGTGACCGATTTTTCGGCGTCTCGTGCGACGTGGACGGTCCGGCGCCAGTCGTCGAGGTTGGGCGCCGCGGTCCACATGTTGAGCTTGTCGACCAGGCGCTGGTCGAGTCCTTCTTGATGAAACGCCAGCGGGACTTCGTAGATACAGTCGACGTCGCGAGCGGTGATGACGGAGTTTTCCTCGACGTTGCAGAAGTGGGCGATCTTCGACTTGACCTTCGAATCGAGCTCTTCCTGTGTGCGACACAACAAGATGTCGGGCTGGATCCCGAGGCCGGTCAGCTCCTTGACGCTGTGCTGGGTGGGTTTTGTCTTGATCTCGCCGGCGGCGGCGATGAAGGGCACCAGGGTGAGGTGCACGTAGATCACATTCTCTTTACCGCGCTCCCAGCCGAGCTGGCGGATCGCCTCGAGGAACGGCAGGCCCTCGATGTCGCCGACGGTGCCTCCGACTTCGCCGATCAGGACGTCGTAACCTTCGGCTGCCGCGAGTACCCGGCGTTTGATCTCGTCGGTGATGTGGGGAATCACCTGCACGGTAGCGCCGAGGTAGTCGCCGCGGCGTTCCCGGTTGATCACCGAATCGTAGACCCGCCCGGTGGTGAAGTTGTTCTTCTGGCTCATTCGAACCGAGAGGAAACGCTCGTAGTGGCCGAGATCGAGGTCGGTTTCGGCGCCGTCGTCGGTGACGAAGACCTCGCCGTGTTGAAACGGGCTCATCGTCCCCGGGTCGACGTTGATGTACGGGTCCATCTTGAGGATCGTGACCTTGAGGCCGCGACTCTCGAGCAGGGCGCCGACCGACGCCGATGCGAGCCCCTTCCCTAGTGAGGAAACCACCCCGCCGGTCACGAAAATGAACTTCGTCTTGGCCCGATTGGCTTCACTCATGACAACCCCCTCCGCTGCGACGAACCAACTGCCGCACCATATCTAGATCAGCGGGCGTGTCTACCTCCAGACCCGCATCTTCGACTTCCACGACTTGAATTCGATAGCCGTGCTCGATCGCTCGCAATTGTTCGAGCTTCTCCGCCTGCTCGAGGGGCGTCGCCTCCAACTGAGCGAAGAGTAAAAGGATCTCTCGGCGATATACGTACAAGCCGATATGGCGGTAGGCTTGCACGCCGCGGTCGAAGCCGTCGCGCCAGCACGGAATCGGCGCCCGCGAAAAATACAGGGCACCGCCATCGGTGTCGGTCACGACCTTGACGACATTGGGATTGGCGACGTCCGACGGCTCGCGGATGGGCGTCTTGAGCGTCGCCATCGGCAGCAGGTCGTCGGCGATCATCGGCTCCACCGCCGCCGACACGTTGTCGGGATCGAGCAGCGGCAAGTCGCCCTGGACGTTGACGACGATGTCGTAGTCGAGATCGCCGACCGCTTCGGCGATGCGGTCCGTTCCGGTCGTGTGGTCGGCACGGGTCATCGCCACGTCACCGCCGAAGTCGAGAACCGTATCGCGGATGCGTTCGTCGTCGGTCGCGACCAGGACGCGATCGACTCCTCGAGCCTGAGCGGCACGCTCGTAGACCCGTTGGATCATCGGCTTGCCCTCGATGTCGGCAAGCGGCTTACCGGGGAGGCGGGTGGACTCGTAGCGTGCGGGAATTACGACAACAACTGAGCCCATCGACCGAACCTCGAAGCAAGCGA
>JANQHZ010000478.1 GCA_028282445.1 Candidatus Binatia bacterium
AGCCGACGGACCGAGCACGACGCCGGCGATCAGCGGCGACGGACGCTGCGTGGCTTTCGCTTCGTTGGCGAGCAACCTCGCCGAAAACGACACCAACGATCATTACGACATCTACGTCTCGTGCGACGGTCAGATCACCTGCCGCGCGAGCGTGAGCTCCGAAGGCGAGGGCGCGAACAACATCAGCTTCCACCCCTCGCTGAACCAGGACGGTACCATCGTCGCCTTCAAGTCCGAGGCCGACAACCTGGTGGAGAACGACCTCAACGGTCAGCCGGACGTCTTCGTGCACGACTGCACCGCCGGGACCACCGAGCGCATCAGCATCGGTACGCGTGGCGTCGAGTCCGACGACATCGCGTTTCCGCCGAGCATCACGCGCGACGGTTTGAAGGTGGCGTTCGGCAACTTCGGCAGCAACATGGCCGACGTCTCGACCAACGGCCGGTCGCAGATCTACGTGCGCGACCTCGAGACTGGCGAGACCATTCTGATCAGTGTAAACGAAGACGGCGAAGCACAGAACGGAAGCTCGCCCGACCTGCCGCCGAGCATCTGCCCGGACGGCGATTTCGTGTCCTTCGCGTCCGCCGCGTCCAACCTCGGCGAGAACGACGGCAATGGGGTTCAGGACATCTTCATCGGTTCGGTGGGGCCGCCGGAGCCGACCCCGACCGCGACGAATACACCGACGATGCCGGTGCCGTGTAACGGTAACACCGACTGCGATCCCGGCCAGGTCTGCAACCCCGAGACGGGGATTTGCGAGATCGCGCCGACGCCGACGCCGACGATTTCTTGCGACGACGACATGGATTGTCCGATGGGGTTGGTTTGCCTCAACGACGTCTGCACCGATCCGTCGACCCCGACCCCGACCCCGACTCCGCTGCCGACGTGCATGACCGACGAGGACTGTTGCGAAGGCGTTCTGCCGGAAGAGTGCGACAAGCGCTGTCGTGCAGGCGTCTGCGTGCCGGAGCGACCGTGTGAGTTCGAAACCGCCGATCTGGATTGCCGCGGCGAGCGCGAGACCTGCGTCGACGGCTTCTGCGAATGCGGTGGCGACTGCAACTTGAACGGCTTGGCTTTCGGCAGCGAGATCAGCCGGATGATGTGCATCCTCGGCGGTAGCTGCATGGAGGACGAGTGCATCACTGCCGACGTCAACGAAGACGGCGCGGTAACCGGTTGCGACGTGACGTTGGCGGTACTCAACCTCGGGCTCGGATGTCCGGGCGAGGGGACGCCGCTGATCTACGGATCGCAACGCATCACCGAGGACCGCACCATCAACATCGGCAGCACGCAGGCTTCGGCCGGTGAGATCGTCACCATCCCGCTGTCGATCGAAGGCGGCGGCGAGGTCTCCTCGGCGCACACCGACATCTTGATCGACACCACACAGGTGGAGATCGAGGTCATCGTCGAAGACGACGGCGCGATCCTGCCGCAGTGCAAGCTCGACGATGCCTTGATCGGAACCTTCGACGACACCGCGATTCGATTGCCCCAAGTGCCGCGCAATCCGGAGAACATCCGTCGCATCCGTGTCGCGGCGGTCGATACGACCTTGCCGTTTCCGCTCGACACCTTCGGACCCGGTGAGTACGCATCGTGTCGCTTCCGCGTCGGCGCCGGCGCCGCTCCGGGCGACATGATTCCGCTGACGGGAGCGCCGGATCGAACCGAGATGGCCGATTTCGCGGCGGCGCCGTTCAACTCGTTGGTCGCCGACGGCGTCATCGAGGTCATCAAGCGGACGTGCGAGAGCGACGCCGACTGTCCCGAGGGGAACGTTTGCCGCAACGGGATGTGTGTCGCCGATACTCCGTGCGACGGCCCGGACCAATGCCTGCCGCGTCAGGCCTGTGTGGTCGACGGCGACATGTCCGGGGTGACTCGTTGCGAGTGTGTCGGCGACTGTAATCTCGACGGCCGCGTGCGCGGCAACGAGATCACCGCCATGATCAACATCATCAACGGCGTGACCGACATCACGACTTGCCTTGCCGCCGACCAGGACGGCGATGGCCGGGTCCGTGCCAACGACATCACGCTGGCCATTCTGAACATCAATCAGGGGTGCCCCGGGCAGTTCTGACGGGAAGGGTCTGTTGCCGAGTATCCAAGTAGCTGGGCGACCATTTAGCGAGGAGAGGGAGGAATTAGCATGAGGATTACGGGCCGTTGGGTACTCGGAGGCGTCGTTACGGCGGCTCTAGCGCTCTCGTTGGCTCCCGCGTTGGGAGGTGAGGGCGGATCGCTCACGTTCTCGCTGATTGGTGGCGAAGGGGCCCCGGGAGAAGACGCCGGGGTGACCTTACAACTCGACAACGACGACGGTTCTGCGGTCAGCGCGGGCGTCGATATCGTTTTTAGCGACGCGGATCTGACCTTTACCGAACCGGTTGCCGACAGCTGCGAGCTCGACGCGTCGATCGCCTCGACCCACCAGCTGGCCGGACGCATCGTGAGCCCGGGCGTCGTCAACGTCGAAATCCTCGTGTCCGGCACGCCCGATCCGCTGCCGACGCTCGGCAATGGACCGCTGGCGGTATGTGACTTCACCATTCGCGGTGACGCGATGGACGGTGACATGTTCCCGGTCGAAGCTACCAACGTTTTCATTGGCGATGACCTCGGCATGGAGATCCCGTCGAACGACGTCGACGGCGTCATTTCGGTGGTCGCAGGTACTCCGACGGCTACACCGACCAACACCGAGGCAGTCGAAACCCCGACCGCCACTGCGACCCAGGCGGAAGCGACCGCGACTGCGACCCCGACGATTGGTTGTGGCGACGATTCCGACTGTCCGACCGGACTCTCTTGTCAGGAAGGCACTTGCAGGCCGATCGACTGCACCGACGACGAGGATTGCCCGCCGGGATCGACCTGCGTCTTGCCGCTCGACGGTGGCGCCGGCGGCGGTCAGCTCGGCATGTGCGTGCCCGACTCTTGCGACACCGACGACGACTGTCCGGACCGGAGCTCGTGCGTCGACAACATGTGTCGCCCCGATTTCTGCGACGACAACAATGACTGCGACCCGGGTGACGTCTGCGCCAGCGACGGCATCTGCTCGATGAACTGCGACGACGACAGCCAGTGCGACGGCGGCGTTTGCGAGGACGGTACGTGCGTCGAGTGCCGCGACGACGGTGACTGCGACGGC
>JANQHZ010000480.1 GCA_028282445.1 Candidatus Binatia bacterium
TCTCGATCTCGGTGCGCTCGAGTCGCACCCGATGTCGCAATACTTGCTCTACGAGCAGGACTGAGGCTTGAAAAGCGACAACTCGGAACCGCAGATGAATGCTGATTAACGCTGATAGGAGTGGTTACCGGCGGAACCGATCCCTACAGGGCCGTGATTCCGCATCGATATCTGCGTCCGTCAGCGTTCATCTGCGGTTTAGCTTACTCGTTGGACCAGCGCTTCGGCGATGTGGCGGTCGAGATTGAATGCGTCGCGGTACTCGGGAAGATTCTTGAAGGATCGGTCGATCATGACGTGCCGGCCGTCGGTGACGACATCGAGGACGACGTAGCCGCTGTCGGAACGAATGATGTCGACCGCTACGATTGGGCAGCCAATCGCCTTCGAGACGCGCAACGCGAGTTTTTCGGCTTCGTTGCTCACGACCTGAACGAAACGCCGCGGTGCGCCGCTGTCGCCGGACAAGAGAAAATCCGACGGACGTTGAATCCGATCGCGGTAGGTCTCGGTCCAATAGGCGATCTGATCGTCGACGACGTATGCCCGCATGACCTGGGCCGGGATCAACACGCCTCGGCGCCCGACGCCTGTGACCATCCGCTGTAGGAAGAACGGCGGCGGGTGCGACAGTACGCCGTGCTCGAGCCTTCGGCCGATACCGCTGCCGACCAGCTCGATTACGTAGCGACGATCGCGCGCCTCACCGACCACGGTTCCGTCGCCGTCGGTGAATACGACGAAGCCGCCGGCGTGTCCGCGCACGCGCGGGTCGCGCAGGACGGCGTGCTCAAACTGATCGATGAACTCGCGTGCCTCGTCGGGCGAGCTCGTGACCAGGGTTTCCGGAACGGCGACGCCGCGTTCGAGAAGTCTCTCGCTGAGCGCAATGCGGTCGGTGCACAACTCATGCGCCAGAACGGAATTGGCGACGCGAGCCTTGGGACACGCTTCGATCAAGAAGTCGGCGATCTCTTGACCGTCGACTGCATCGCGGGCGAGCGGTGTATCGAAGGGCAGGACGTAGATCAGACGGGCTTCGTCCATGCGCGCGGGTGGTGCGCTTGCGAGCGATTCCGCTTTGACGCCGATCAGCTCGGTCCCCTCGCTGGCCGCGGCACGCGCCAGGTCGCGGATCGTCGGTTCGACGAAGTCCGCGGCGCCGCTGCCATACACGCACGCGATCATGACCGTGGCTGCGGTACCGCCGCCGCGCTAGGCAAAGAAGCGGTCGGCATCGCCGGATGGAATCTGGACGTCGCGAACGCGCTCGTCGCTGTAAATCTTCAGCGTGATCTCTTCGCCGGGCGATCGCTGCCAGATCCTCTCGTAGAGTGCGCCGCGGTCGCTGACAGCGGTTCCGTCGACGGCCAGGATGAGATCGCCGGCCTTTAGGCCGGCCCGTTCCGCCGGGGTGCCGGGCAGGATTCCCGCAATCAAGATGTGGTCGTCGACCTTGTAGCAATAGATGCCCACCCAAGCGCGTGGTTGGCGGGATACTCGGCGACCGTTCTCGAGCAACTCGTCGCGGTGAGCGGAGTAGTTCTCGGTCGGGATGGCCAGGGTAAAGCGCCCTACCTCGTTCAGGTCGAGTGAAACGATCCCCGCCAGCGACCCATCCAAGGCAAACAATCCCCCTCCGCCGAGTCCCGGATTCATGATCGTCGTCGTGATCGCTTTGTCGAGGCGGAACTCCCAGAACGCGTCGAACGGTTGTAGTGCGGTGACGACCCCGGTGTTCACGCGTCGTTGGCTCTCTCCGGCCGACGCGACGATGAAAACCTCCTGGCCCGGGACCAGCTCCTCGGAGGAGCGCAATCGGACCTCTGGGTAGCCCTTCTCGGAAACGCGCAGCACGGCGAGCCCGGAATAGAAGTCCTGGGCGACGAGCTCGGCGGTGCCGGTGCGATTGTCGAAGAACGCGACTTCGATCTTCTCCGCACCGACCGGGACGTAGTTCGCCGTCAGCACCAAGCCGCCAGACACCAGGGTTCCGGACCCGACCCGTTCGGTGCCGAGGATCGGAGCCGACGGGTGTCCTCCCGGAATCGTCGCTTTGATTCCAACGGTGGAGGGCAGGATGGAGTGAAGCAGGTCGACCGTTGCGTTCATCGCGGGGCGCTTTCTTGCGCGGATTGGGGTGGGCCGGTACAGTCGCAACTCCAAAGCAGGAATACGATGCCGAAGCAAGAAGTCGCGTTCGTTCCCGCTCCGGCGACGCTTTTGCACAACGAACGCGCCGAGCGGCCGGTCTTACTTGCGGGTAGCGGCCGGCACTCCTGGGGCGATGGGTCGGCGATCTTTGCGGCAAACCCGGTTGAAACACTCGAAGTTTCCGCCGACGCGGGGCTCGCGACCGACCCGCTCGAGATGCTCCAGAGCTTCGTCGATCATCACCTGAACAACAGTTGCGCGGGCGTCCTGGTCGCTCTCTCGTACGACCTCAAACACTGGATCGAGCGGCTGCCCCGTCAGCTCGCGTGGCCGGCCGCGCCGATCGTTTACGCCGCCGCGTTCGAGTGGGCCTACGTGGCCGATTGCATCGAGCGTCGCGCCGAGGTGGTTGGCGCGGAGACGGTTGCGATCGCCAACGCGCGTTCGGTGCTGGCCGGTGCCGGCCGCCAAGCTGCCGCCGAGCGGCTGCGCCCGGAGCTCGAGCCGGCGATGACCAAAGCGGCCTACGTCGAGATGGTCGAGCGAACGAAGAGCTATATCGCCGCGGGCGACATCTACCAGGCAAACATGTCGCAGTCGTTTCACAGTCCGATGGACCTGGCCGCGGCGCCGGCGCTCTTCGATCGATGGACGGGTAGGTTCCCGACGCCGTACGCGGCCTATGTCGACGGTGGTGCGTGGGTGCTGGTCGGTAACTCGCCGGAATGCTTGCTCGACATTCGCGGCGATCGCATCGCGACTTTTCCGATCAAGGGAACGCGATCGCGACGCGACGGCGACGACGTATCGGAGGTCGCGCGGCTCTTGTGCGGCGACCCCAAGGAACGCGCCGAGCACGTCATGATCGTCGACCTCGAGCGCAACGACCTCGGCCGAGTCTGCGTGCCGGGATCGGTGTTCGTACCGGAAATGCAGGTCGCTCGTGAGTACCCGATGCTGGTGCACCTGGTATCGCGGGTCAGCGGCACACTGCGCACCGGCGTACGAATGGTGGACGTCCTGCGTGCGACCTTTCCCGGCGGATCGATTACCGGCGCGCCGAAAGTTCGCGCCATGGAGATCATCGAGGAGTTGGAGCCGGCGCCGCGGGGATTCTATACCGGTTCGATCGGTTGGGTCGAACCCGGTGGCCGGGCTCGTTTCAATATCGCGATTCGGACCGCACACATCTCTTCGCAGGGGCTTTCCTTCCATGCCGGCGGTGGTATCGTCTCGGATTCCGACCCCGATGCCGAGTACGTCGAGACTCTGGCTAAATCGCAGTCTCTGTTCCGAGCGCTATCGGAGCCCGCGTGACTGTACGGTCGGGTGAGAAAGTCAGATGAGTTACCTGGACGGTACCGTATTCATCGATGGGAAGTTCGTGTCGGCGCGCCGCGCATCGGTGAGCGTGTTCGACCGTGGCCTGCTCTATGGCGACGGTTTGTTCGAGACGTTGCGCGCCTACGGCGGCAAGCTTTTCGCTCTCGACGAACACCTCAACCGGCTGCGGGGGTCGGCCGAAGCCTTGGGTTTCGAGCTTCCGGAACGCGATTGGCGCAACACCCTCGAAGAGTTGCTGTTGCGAAACGACCTCGGGCGCCGCGATGCCTGGCTGCGGTTGAACCTCACCCGAGGGCCGGCCGCTCCCGATGTCCTGCCTCCGGCCGACGCCAGGCCAACGGTATTCGCTCTGGTGAAACCGGTGTCCTCGGGTTTCAGTGGCGTCCAGCGCAAGGGGGCGCGGGTCACCCTGTTGACCTACTCGCGCCATAGCTTCATGCCCGAGCACAAATCGCTCAACTACTTACCGACGATTCTGGGAAAGTCGGCCGCGGCGCGCCGCGGTGCGTACGAGGG
>JANQHZ010000483.1 GCA_028282445.1 Candidatus Binatia bacterium
GCGGGCTAGGAGAGACCATGATCATCGTAATGAAAGCGGACGTTCTGCCGGAATCGGACGAAGTCCGGCAGGTCATCCAGATGGCGGAGCGCTATCCGGACGTGCACGCGGAAGTACGGCAGATTCAGGGTTCGACCCGTTCTCTGACCGAAATCTACCTGCTCGGCTCGACCACTTCGATCGCACTCGAGCCGTTCGAGGAGTTCCCCGCGGTCGAAAAAGCGATCCGCATCCGCGAACGCTACCGCTCGATCGGTCGCCACGATCGCGACGAGGTCATGGGCTTCGAGTACCGCGGTATCGAGTTCAGTCAGGACACCTTCCACGTGTTTCCGGGATTGTGCGCGGTCGACAACCGCGACAACGTCGAAGCGATGTTCCGGCTGCTGAAGGATCGTGGCATCCGGACCACGCGCGCCGGCGCGTACAAGCCGCGCACCAGTCCGTATGATTTTCAGGGCCACGGGGCGGACTGTTTGCCTTTCGTCTTCGAGCTCGCCGGCAAATACGACATCGCGGTCATCGCCATGGAAATCACCAGCGAAGGACACGTCGAGGAGATTCACGAAGCGCTCGAATCGGCCGGCAACCCGACCGGCGTGCTACTACAGATCGGCACCCGTAACGCCCAGAACTTCGAGCTGCTCAAGGTCGTCGGCTCGCAAACCGATTATCCGGTTCTATTCAAGCGCGGTATGGGGATCACTCTCGACGAGTCGCTGAACGCCTGCGAGTACATCGCATCGGGCGGCAACCATCGTATCATTTTCTGCCTGCGCGGCATGAAGTCCCAGTTCGGGGATCCGCACCGCAACTTCGTCGACTTCTCGCATGTGCCTGTCGTCCGCCGATTGACTCGTTTGCCGGTGTGTATCGACCCTTCCCACTCGGTCGGGAAGAAGACGGTTGCGCCCGATGGGTTGCTCGATATCCATCACGCGACCGCGCAAGGCTTGATCGCCGGCGCCAATATGGTGTTGGTCGACTTTCATCCCAAGCCCGAGGAAGCGCTCTGCGACGGACCCCAGGCGCTCGTCTTCGATGAGTTCGAGCTCTTCATGAACGACGTCGAGTTGGTGCGCGACGCCTATGTCAACCGCTGCAAGTTGGCGCAGCCGGCACCGTAGCGCGGGGCTCTTGGCGGCAGCCATCGGAGCGACTGCTGTCTCGGGCTGACGGCGAAGCGCGTGCAGCGACTACTCGACGAAGGGAATGTCTCGGCGTATCTGATCGAGCGCGGCATCCTCCGGGAAGGCGAGGAATGCGCGGTCGGCAGTGCCGGTGACGGCAATATCAATTGGGTCAGGCGAGTTCGCGGCTCCGCGGGACGATCCTGCATCGTCAAGCAGGCGCGCGACGCGCTCGAGAAGTTCCCGCAGTATCGCGCGGACACCGCGCGGCTGATTTTCGAGGCCCGCTACATGGAGGTTGCCCGACCGTTGGATTCTTCCGGCGTGTTGCCGGCGATTCTTCATTTCGACGAGGCGAATCGAATTCTGGTCCTGCAGGACCTCGGGACGGTTCCTTGCATGGGCGAGCAGTTGGACGGCGGGGCCGATCTCGATCGCGCGCTTGCCGAGCTCGTAGCCTTTCTAGCTCGCGTGCACCGGGCGACTTCGGATGCCGACCTCGACGGGCGCTTCCAGAACGACCAAATGCGGCGTTTGCACGGCGATCACATCTTCGCGCTGCCGTTTCGTGAGAACGACTTCGAGCTCGCACCCGAGGTTGCGAAGCGAGCGTCCGCGATCTGGTGCGATACCACTCTGGTCGAGCGCGCCGATCGAGCATACCGGCTCTACCTGGAAGCGCGCGGCGGATTGGTTCACGCGGACGTGCAGAGCTCGAATGTGTTGATCGCTTCGTCCGGGCCGGTGTTGTTGGACGCGGAGATTGCGCACGTCGGCGATCCGGCCTTCGATCTCGGCACTCTGGTCGCGCACGTCTACCTCCCGGCTTTGGCGCGTCGAGAAGTTCCTCGCGCCGAAACGACGGCGCGCTTGGTGAGAAGCGCGTACGCGGCCGAACGACCGGTCTCGGATGAGTTCTCACAGCGGGTGGATACCTATGCCGCGATCGAGATGATTCGCCGAACGATTGGCGCTGCGCGCGTCGAGTGCATGAACGAAGCGGCGGCGGCGATGAGATGTCTCGATTTTGCCGAGCCGATCTTGCGCGGCGAGCGGCGCTTGGCGAGCTGACGACGGCTTGCGGGCGCTTTGGTATTCGTGAGAGCGTGCCGGCGATGAAGCGGCGAATCGTGCTCGACACGGATATGGGATCGGATGTCGACGACGCCCTCTGCCTGGCCCTGGCGTTGGCATCGCCCGAGATCGAGCTGGTGGCGATTACACACGTGTCGCGCGATACGCGGATGCGGGCGCGCATCTCCCGCAAGCTGCTCGACATGGCCGGGCAGACCGATGTTCCCGTGTACGCCGGCTGTGTGGCGCCGTTGGCTTCCGACGAGGGGCGTTTCGTGTGGTTCGGCAACGAGGGCAAAGGAATCCTCGTCGATGAAGAAGATTCGGACGAGGTCGAGGCCGAAGATGCGGTCGATGCGCTGATTCGATTGTTCGCCGAGAACGACGGCCTCGAGCTGGTCGCGGTTGGACCGATGACCAATCTGGCGTCGGCCCTGCAGCGCTCCCCTGGGTTCGCTGCGAATGTCGGGCAGCTGACCGTCATGGGTGGTCACATTCGCGACATCTCCTATCGCGGTACGGTTTTCCCACCGGGAGTGGACTACAACCTGTGCTCCGACCCGGAGTCCTCGCTGGCGGTGCTGACGGCGGGCATCCCGACCCGACTCGTGACCGGAGACGTGACCCTTCGCACGTGGATGACGCGATCCGACCTCGACGCGATCGCGGAGGGCGCTGGGCCGCTACGGCGGTCGTTGGTCTCGGCGGTCCAACATTGGACACCGTTGATGTACGACTTGTTTGGCGGCGACGATGCGGCCGCGCCCGATGCCAACGTCGCCTTTCTGCACGACCCGCTCGCGCTGGCGGCGACCTTCGACGAGTCGTTCTGTCGCTTCGAGAGGTTGTCGATCGAGCCGACGATCGACAACGGCGTCTTCCGTACGTTGGAGCACGATACGCCCTCCGAGTGCACGCACTTCATGCCGTGCGCGACCGACGTCGATGCGCAGCGGTTTCGTGAGTTCTTCGTCGAACGTATAAGGACCCTGAGCTAGTTCTGAGGCGATGCCCGCGGCAGGTCCGGTTGGATACGTTAATGCGATGAAGCGATCGATCGATCTCGAAGGCTGTTTCAATTTTCGCGACCTCGGAGGGTACCCGACGGCCGACGGCCGAACGGTTGGGTGGCGACTCCTCTTCCGTGCCGACGGGTTGCACCACTTGACTCCCGCCGATGTGGCAACTCTGCGCGACGAGCTCGAACTGGGCGAAATCATCGACCTGCGATCGAGCGGTGAGCTACGCAGCGATGGCAGGGGTCGGCTCGCCGAAGAGTCGATTCGCTTCCATCACTTGCCTTTGTTCGACCGGGATCACGACAAACGCACGCATCCCGACTACGATCCGAACGACGTTACGCTCGCAGACCGGTACTTTTTCCTGGCGGAGCTCGCCAAGCAGGCGGTGGCGAATGTGATAGGCGTGCTCGCCGACACCGAGAGTCCGGCGGTCTACCATTGCGCCGCCGGCAAGGATCGGACCGGGGTCATCTCGGCGATCCTACTCAGCGTGCTCGGTGTTCCCGACGAGATCATCGTTGCCGACTACGCGGCGTCCAAGGACAATCTCGATTCCATCATCGACCGGCTGATGTCGAGCGAAGGGTATCAGAACATGCTCGATGCTCTGCCGCCGGACACGATGCACGCCGAGCCCGACACCATGATCGATTTCCTTGCCCGCCTCACGGAGAAGTACGGCTCGGTGACCAACTACGCGATCGACGCGGGAGTCACCGGCGCGCAGATCGATGGCCTGAAATCACGGCTACTTGTCGGCGAGTAGCGTGAGCGCTTCGGTTGTTGGCGCTACAGTCCTCGTTTGCCGTCGCAGGTAGGGAGGACTTACGGCACGCGCTACGGCGTCTTGGTGCGCAGCCGGTCGACCGCGTGTACCGGGGCGCTGTCACCGGCCATGAGGTCCTTGATCGCGCCGTAGACCAACTGCTGCTGCTTGACCATCGACTTGCCGGCGAACTCCTGTGAGGTTACGTCGATTTCGAAGTGCCCGTGGCTGGCGGGCTTCACGACGACCACGGCGTCCGCTATTTCGTTCTCGATCGCAGCCTTGATTTGGCTCGAGATATCCATCTGCCCGTTCCGTGTCGTTGGATCCGGTTAGTACCGCGGCACGTCGGGATCGACTTCGGCCGACCACGCGTTGATCCCGCCCGCCATGTTGCGGACATCGGTAAACCCGAGCCGCGCGAAGTGCTCGGCCGCGGCTTGGCTGCGTCCCCCGTGGTGGCAGTGGAAGACCATCGGTGTGTCTTTCGCGAGCGTCTCGATGTACTTGGTCGCTTCTTCGTCGAGCAGGCGCGCGCCGATCTTGGCGATCTCTTGCTCTTCCGGCGTGCGGACGTCGAAGAACTCGAACTTCTCGCCGTCATCGAGCATCTTCTTCACCTCGCCGGCGGTGACTTGCTTGACTTCGCCGGCCGGAGCCGCCGCGGCGCCGGCGTTCGGCGCGACGTCGACGCGGAAGCCGACTCCGCCGTTCTGTTCCACGGCGTCGATCCTGGTGCCCTCGGCCCTTGCCGCGGTGCCGAGATCCATCAGTACTTTGATGCCGTTCGATTCGGCGACGATCTCGCTGCCTTGTGGCGGCGCCAGTCCCAGCGAAGGCTGGTTGCGGGCATCGATCGACAAGGTCAGCGCCTTGTCCGGCGAGCGCTCGAGGAACTCGCGGAAGCGAGCGGCGGCTTCGGGGGTGATTTCGATGTTCGGCACCGTGCGATCTGGAGCCTTCTGTCCCAACATCGTGTGAAGCTCGCCCGAGTTGTAGAGGTCGGTGATGATGTCACAGCCGCCGACGAACTCGCCCTTGAGGTAGAGCTGGGGAATGGTCGGCCACGACGAGAACTCTTTGATGCCGTCGCGCATCTCGGGGTCCGCCAGAACATCGACCGTGTCGTATTCGCCCAGAAGCCCGTCGAGGATCTGCACGACGCGGCCGGAGAATCCGCACTGCGGCATCATCCGATTGCCCTTCATAAATAGGACGACGTCGCTCTTCCCGATGATGGAGGTGATGCGTTCTTTCATTGCTGGCTCGAGGGACATGTTCTGGACTCCTTTGTGGACCTCTAGGATCGACAATTGATGATTGAACCGGATTTCGTCGAGAAACTCAACGGGGGGCGCTCTGCTTGGCGGCGGCCCGCGAGCTCAAATGCTCCTCCATCTCGTCGAGGGAGCGCGGCCAGTCGGCCTTGAGAAGTCTCGATAGGGAACGATCTGCCAGCAAGCGTCCTTCAGTCTGGCAGGTCGCGCAATAGTTGGTCTCGTTTTCGGCGTAGCGAATTCTCTGCACCGGGTCTCCACAATCCGGACAGGGCTTCCCGAACCGCCCGTGCACGGCGAAGTCGTCGCGAAACGCCGTGATGTCCCCCGAATCGGGAAAGCGTGTCCGAAACATCTCCAGCAGGGTCTGCCGCCATCGGGTCAGGGTTGCGATCGAAGCCTCGCGCAGGTTTCGGATCTCGTCGGGGTCGAGCTTCTGGGACTGTCGGATCGGCGACAGCCTTGCCGCGTGCAGGATCTCGTCCGAGTAGGCGTTGCCGATGCCGCTGAACAAGCGAGGGTCGGTAAGCGATCGCTTCAAGGTGTGGTTCTCGCGAGTCAGCCGCGCGGTGAAGTCCTCGAGGGACGAGTCGAGGACTTCGAGCCCGCCTCGGTCATGCTCGAGGAGACCGGGCTGCCCCGCGACGACGTGAAGCGACGCGCGCTTCTTTTTGCTCGCCTCGGTCAACAGAAGGGTGCCGTTTCCAAAGTCGAACGCCGCCAGGCCGATTCTTCCCGGCGGCTTCGTTCCGCGCTTCTTCCAGCGAAAGCGTCCGGCGATCATCAGGTGAATCACGAGATACAAATCGCCTTCGAGCACCAGTACGACCCGTTTGCCGAGACGTCGCACCGTCTCGACCGTTCGCCCCTCGACGGTGGCGAGCGGGGGGTCGACCGAGCGAAGTAGGAATGGGCTGGCTATGCGGACACGCTCGAGTTGCCGCTGCGCGATACGCTCACGCAGGCACTCGACGTAGACGTCGACGTCGGGAAGCTCGGGCATGGTGCTACTCGTGCATGGCAGCGGAACGCATCGCCGACGCGCCTCGGCTTCCTACCGGTCGTCTTTGGCGAGGCGGATGCCTGAGAACTGCCAGCGTGCTTCCGGCGGGAAGAAGTTCCTGTAGGTCGCCCGGATGTGAGACCGAGGGGTGGCGCAGGAGCCGCCGCGTAGCACCATTTGGTTGGCCATGAACTTGCCGTTGTATTCGCCGAGCGCGCCGGCTGGGGGGCGATACCCTGGGTAGGGGGTATACGGACTGCTGGTCCACTCCCATACGTCTCCGAACAGTTGCGTCATTTCGCTGGGAGCGGCGCCGTTTCTCGGGCGCGGATGGAAGAGGCCGGATTCGATGAAGTTGCCGTCTTTCAGCTCGCCGCCGGCAGCGGTTTCCCACTCTGCTTCGCTCGGCAGTCGTGCGCCGCTCCAGCGCGCGAATGCGTCGGCTTCGTAGAAGCTGACGTGGGTCACCGGCTCGTCGAGACGGAGATCGCGGGTGCCGTTGAGCGAGAAGACGGTCCAGTTGTCGCGGTCGTCGATCCAGTACATCGGCGCGTTCCAGCCGTGTTCTTGAATCGTCGCCCAACCGTCGGAGAGCCAAAGGCTGGGTTGCGAGTAGCCGCCGTCGCGCATGAAGTCGAGAAACTCGCCGTTGGTGATCAACCGATTGGCGAGCCGATACGG
>JANQHZ010000489.1 GCA_028282445.1 Candidatus Binatia bacterium
CGATGCATCCCTACCATCCTCAGCCTTAGCCTCGCCTTCGCCTCAGCCTTGATAGGGATATTCGATCGTTCTCCGTATGGCTCATTTTTCGACACCCCCTGCCAGGGGGGCGCGGTCCCTGTGGGGACGCGGTCCCTTGGCGACGGGCTGGTAGGCGGTTAGGTTGGTGGCGAAGCTGGCGAGGTGCACACGATGAGCGAAGACGCGGAAGAACTTTACGACAAAGCGGTAGATCATGTCGGCGACGGCGACCTCGAGGCGGCGATCGCTGCGTATCGGGCGGCGCTCGACGTCGACGCGGAGTTCGCGGATGCCTGGGAGGGTTTGTCGATGGCGCTGGCCGATCTCGAGCGATATCCCGAAGCGTTGGAAGCAGCGCACAAGGTGGTCGAGCTGACCCCGGACGAGCAACTCGCGTACACGAATTTGTCGCGCATCTACATGCGTGCCGATGAGATCGAGAAGGCCGAGTCTTGGGCTGCGAAAGGACGCGTCCTCGAGTGGAAGAGGCAGCTAAAGGAATCGGACTCGTGAATGTCACCACAGAGGCACTGAGTACACAGAGATTTCCTTCTGCCTGGGGGCCGCTCGACTCGCTCGCGATGTTGTCCGAATGGAGTCGCGTCCTCATGGCTCGACGACTGGGTGCGGTGTAGATGGCTGTGTATCCGGTCGAGGTTGCACGGCAGGCCGACGAGCGCAGCGTGCGGATGACGTGGAGTGACGATCACGTCGGCGAGTACCCGTTCGCCTACTTGCGCGGTTGGTGTCCGTGCGCGGAATGCCAGGGGCACGGCGGCGAGAAACGTTACATCCACGCGCAGAATACCGACCTGGACCGCATATCCGTGGTCGGTAACTACGCTCTGCAGCTGCATTGGGGCGACGGCCACGAAACCGGCATCTACAGTTACCAGTACCTGCGGGGCATGTGCCCCTGCGACAGCTGCCAGTAGCTGACCGCAATCGGGGCCCGTAGCCGGCCTCGCGACGCAATTCGGACCCGATTCGCGCTTGCCCGCGGCGTCAAGGAGGGTGCGGCCGCACCTACGATAGAGGCTTACATGCGCTCTGATAGGAGGGTGCTCGAAAGTCGTACGACTCGGGGGTAGAAGGGCCAAAAGTCATACTTTTCCTGGATCAGGGGGGACCACCTTATAGGGCAAGGTGAATCTCGTCACAGGGAGGTATGACAGTGAAAACACCGAGAAAGCAGAGGCTCTGGATCGGATTGGCAGGATCGGTTGCTGCCGCGGTGTTGTTCGCTCTCGCCTGCCCTCCGTTCGGCTACACCCTCACCGCCTGGTTGGTTCCCGGCATCCTGCTCGTATCGGTCCGGCGCTTGCCGTATCGCCATGCGTTCGAATCCGGCCTGTTGTTCGGCGTCGTCTCGGGTGGTTTGGTCGCGCGCTGGCTCCCCGAGTCGTTGGAGCTCGCATACGGGCTCTCGCCATTGGCCGCGAGCCTGGCGGCATATGCGGGCATTACCGTAGCTGTCGGAATTCCCTGCGCCTTGATGACGCTTGCTTTCGCGTACGCGTCGCGTCGCGTGAAGCGTCAAGATCTACCCTTGGTCGGTACGTTTTTCTGGGTAACGACGGAATGGGTGCGTTCGCAAATGCTGGGATGGGAGTTGATCGGCCATACGCAGTTTCGCGAGCTCTGGTTGATTCAGATTGCCGATCTCGGTGGTGTATTCGCCGTTTCCTTCGTCGTGGTCTTCGTGAGTGTCGCTTTCGCCGAGGCGGTTAGCGGTCTCGCGACGCGAACCCACAGTCTGCTCTCCGCCGGTCGTTCGGTTGCTCTGCCGATCGCCGCGGTGGCGATCTCGGCGAGCTACGGTGTCGGCGCACTTCAGGTATACGATGCCTCGCCGAGCGCGGCGATTTCCAATGTCGAGACGGTAGAACCCGAGAGAAGCGCGCTCCTCCATGCATCCTTCTCGCCGGCTGCGTTATCGAGCCGGCAGATTGCGACCCGACCCGACCTGCGGTTTCGACAAGTCTCCACGATCGAGCAGAATGGTGTGCGAGTGAGCCCGTTGGAGTGCGAGGATGTTCTCTACGCCGGCGTGGTGCGCGAGGTGGTCGACGGTGGCGCCGACGTCCTGATCAACAATTGTCGAGTCGCTTGGTTGGCGGCCGCCGACAGCGTCGCCAGCGACCAGCATTTGGCGATGGCCGTACTGCGCACGGTCGAAAGTCGCAGGTTTCTGGTACGCGCGACCAATCACAACGACGGGGAGCTGATCACCGCGAGTGGCGCGACCCTCACGGAGAAGCCGAGCGGCATCAGCATGGCGATCTCGGATCGGAGCACTCGCTACATGCAAATCGGCGATAGTTGGCTCTTGTTGGGCTTCGGGGTGTCGCTGATCATCGTCGGTCGCGGACGGCGATCGTAACGGAGTCATGTCGGGCTTGCGCGCGGATCGCTCGACGAACGGGCAGTGAATTCGGGCGCGCCAAGGGGATTCGAAGGGAACGGGAGAAGAAATGAGGCGAAGGGGAGAGCCAACCGAGAGGAACGCGACCGTCCTCCTGGTCGACGACGAGGAGAAAATCCTGCAGTCGGTGGGCACGTTGCTCGAACGAGAGGGCCACACCGTGTTGACTGCCTCGTCCGCAGTCGATGCGCTCGACCTGTTCGCAATGCACGACGTCGACGTTCTTTTCGTCGACGAGTTGATGCCGCGCACGAACGGTGCGGATCTTATCCGCGAGATTCGAAGAGTCGACCCGTTCGTTCAGATCATCCTGCACACCGACGCCTGCGGCGAGGTTCGAGCGCGCCAGCTGACCGCCGAGCTCGACATCCAGGGTTGCCACGATAAGTCGGAAAGCCCCGAGAGACTACTTCTCTGGGTCGATGTAGCCATCAAGGCGCACGCCGTCATCAG
>JANQHZ010000490.1 GCA_028282445.1 Candidatus Binatia bacterium
CGATGCATCCCTACCATCCTCAGCCTTAGCCTCGCCTTCGCCTCAGCCTTGATAGGGATATTCGATCGTTCTCCGTATGGCTCATTTTTCGACACCCCCAGGAAGGGGGACAGCTTGTTGGTTTGGGGACAAACCGCCGCACGGCCTTCCGTCAAGCTCCTCGGCGACGGTTTGCATGACGGGCGACCGGGTGCTGCACTGCTCGAATGCAGCTCGCTTCGTTGGCGCTGGGTTGCGCTTTCGTCGTGTCTCTGGGCGTCGGCGAGGCGCGGGCCGGGTCTCTCGCGTCACGTCGGGAGGCATTGTTCGGCGACGAGATCCCGGTCATTTCGATTGTCAGCGACTCGATCGGCATCGGCGCCGGCATGGGCAGGCTCGGCAAGGCCCGGCATACCTTCGTACGCAAGCTATTCGACGCGGGATTTGTGGTTCACCTCAACGGCCGTGGTTTCACCCAAGCCGCCGATCTCGACGACGAGTACTCGGCTGCGGTAATCGCCGACAACTTCCTTTGGAAGGCCGCTTTGGTGATGGCGGGAACCAACGATTTCTCCTTGGACCGACCGCTCGACGAGGTCATCGACGGCTACGGTCGGTTTCTCGACCGGATCATGGGGTCGCTTCTCTACGGTAGCGAGGGGCAGACCCTAGTTTGCGTCACTCCCTTGCAGCGATTCGACGACTCGCGGGTCAACGCCGAAGGCTACACGCTGCAGGATTTGCGCGACACCGTGCGTTGGCTTTGCGAGATGCGAGGACTGCCTGTCTGGGAAGGCACGGCGTTACTACCGCACGACCCACTGATCGGCTTGAACGAACCGTCGCGCTACTTTCACGACGGAGTTCACCCCAATCGGCGCGGTCACAAAATCCTGGCTCGTTCGCTGGCCGATGCGCTGCTGAGCTACTTCGAGCGTCGGCCCGAAGCTGGCGCCGAAAGGGCGACGCACGTAGGTCAGAACCCGGCCGCGGCTCCGTCTTTGCGCGGGTCGGAAGCGCCCCAGTAGGTGCCTTCATCGTCGACGGCGATCGCCTGCGCGCCGCCGAAGCCGCCTCGACCCAATGCGGCGTCGGGACCGAGAATCTGGTGTCCTTTGGCTTCGAGCTCGGCGCCGACGCGCTCGTGCATTTCGGGTTCCAGCGCGACGCGGTCGGCCTCGAGGTAGTGGAAACGCGGTTCGGCGAGGGCGTCTTGCGGGTTCATCGCCGCGTCGACGATGTTGGACACGACCTGGACATGTCCTTGCGCCTGCATGTCGCCGCCCATGACCCCGAAGGAGACAGCTGGGCGCCCGTTGCGCATTAGCATGGCCGGGATGATGGTGTGGAACGGCCTCTTTCGGGGCGCCAAGCAGTTGGGATGGGTCGGGTCGAGCGAGAACCCGTAGCCGCGATTCTGCAGCGCGATTCCGGTACCTTCGGGAACGACGCCGGAGCCGAAGGGATAGAAAAGGCTGTTGATGAGCGACACCATGTTGCCGTTGGCGTCAGCGGTCGTGAGGTAGACGGTGTCGGCGCCGGCGCGAAACGCTCCTGCGGCGATGGACTTGAGAGCCTTGGCTGGGTTGACCAGCGCGGCGCGGCCTTGCGCGTAGTCTTTCGAAAGCAGCTCATCGATCGGCAATTCGGCTTGCGACGGATCTGCAACCCAACGGTTGCGATCGGCGTAGGCGAGCTTCACTGCTTCGATCTTCAGATGGCTCGCCGCAGCCGGATTCGAAGCAGCGCCCTGCATGTCGAAACATTCGAGGATGTTGAGAGCGAGCAGCGCCGCGAGGCCTTGGCCGTTAGGGGGAATCTCGCACAGCCGGTAGTCGCGATAGTCGGTCGAGATCGGCTCGACCCACTCGCTTTCGTGATCGGCGAGGTCTCGCTCGTCGATCAACCCTTCTCGCTCTCGCGAAGCTGCGACGATCGCCTCGGCGATCGCGCCGCGGTAGAAACCGTCCCGGCCGTCTCGAGCGATGTGCTGCAGGCTGCGGGCGAGCTCGGGAAAGCGAACGACCTCGCCGAGCGCGGGGGCCTTTCCGGTCGGCAGGAAGGTGCGCTTTGCGTTCTCCTCCTGCAACAGGGCGGCGGCGAGCTGCCACTGGTACGAAATGATCTCGGACACAGGGAACCCCTGCTCGGCATAGTCGATTGCCGGGGCGAGAAGCCGATCCAGCGGTTGCGAGCCGAAACGGTCGAGCGCCGAGCACCAGGCGTCGACCGCACCGGGAACGGTCACCGAAAGAATCCCGAGCATCGGCGTGTCGCGGATTCCGCGTGACTCCAGCTCGTCGATTCCGGCGTGTGCCGGCGCGCGCCCACTGCCGTTGAGACCGTACAGCTTCGCCTCGTCGGCCTTCCAGATCAGCATGAAACAGTCGCCGCCGACGCCGGTCATGAAGGGCTCGACGACTCCGAGCGCGGCGGCCGTGCAGATCGCGGCGTCGACTGCGTTGCCACCGTCGCGCAGAACGTCGATTCCCGCCTGGGTGGCGAGCGGTTGGCTGGAGCAAACCATTCCGCGCCGGCCCAGTACCATGGAGCGGCCGCTGCGGAGGTTGGTATCGGTGCGATCGGAAGTGAGCATCGGGCGCACCCCACCATGAAGGCGATTCAAAAGTCCATCGGCAGGCGCAGATACGTTTCGTACACGTGATCTCGATGTTCGAGCAGGATCGGATCGAACTCGATC
>JANQHZ010000491.1 GCA_028282445.1 Candidatus Binatia bacterium
AGCGTTCCGGTGGACGGGTCGAAGGAGGCGACGAATGAGGTGAAATCGGAACGCCCGATCGTCGCATATCCAAGGTTGGGGCCGACCAGCACGAAGTCGTTGAGGTCGCCGCCCAGCGTCGTCTCCTCGATGATGAAACCATCGGACTCACCGCTAGCCAGGTCGATTCTCTCGAGGCCGCCGTCTTCCACACCGAAGCTCCCGATTTGTGACACGTATAGCGCGCCGTCGCTTACCGTAAGGCCTTTGGTCGGGCCGAAGGGATTGGCGCCGGTGAGATCCCACGAATCGACCAGCGTGTCGGTTGCGGCGTCGACCAGTGCGATCGCCCCCGGGCCGGAAGCAACGAAGTTGGTCAGCTTCTGGAGCGCTACGTAGAGCGTCCCGTCGTACAGCGCCATCTGGCCCATCTCGGGGATCCCGTCCTCGTCGGCGAGCGAGGACAGGTCGATGCGACCGACTTCGAAGTCTGAGCAGTCGCCGGATGGGGAAGGATCTACGATCAGCAGGTCGGCCTCGCCGTACAGGGTCACGTACGCCTTGTTGGCGTCGATTACCACGATGTCCTGTGGGTTCGAGAAGCCTCCGGTCGAGCACTCCCACAGGGTCGAGTAGTCGTCGCGCGGGTCACGTGCGGTGATGCTGTCGCCGCCAAATCGATTGACGATCAGGACGATACCGGCAGCCGCGCGCGGTACCGAGTCGGTGGTTGCCGGGCGTGATTCGTCGGCCGGAAAGAGCACTTCCCTCGACTCGAGGTCGGCGGCGCTGAACCCGCCGCTAGCGAAGTTGGCCGCAATCGCCGTGGAGAAGGCGACCGCGTCGCCTGGGCAGCCGTCGAGTGAGTAGTTGACCGCCAGGGTGAGCTCGTCGACGCTCACAGAGTCATCGAGATTTCGATCCGCGGCCGCGCAAGACGCCGCATCGGGTGTATCCATCGCGATCAAGACGCCGCGTACGTTCTCCCAGATCTCGACGCGCCGGTCTCCATCGCAGTCGCCAGTGCACCATGGCTCGGCAGAAGAATACGAAGCTGAGAGAAGGAGGGTTGCTGCCGCGAGCAGGCACGTGGCCCGCTTGCGAGATGGCGCGTATCGCATGATCAACTCCTGAATCGCGCAGAGCTGGGATCTCGTCCCTGCCCCGCTGCTTTGGCAACGGAGCTGGTCAACAGACCAGCTCCCGCGTGTTGTGTCCTTGCGGTCGTCGTCGCGCGCGAAGCCGATCTTCAGCAGAGGCCCAACGGCACGCGGCAAGCTTGTAATCGATGAACGGGGATAGTCCCTACCAGCACAATCGCCCGTTCTGATCATACTGGCGATCCCAGCACAACTGTCAGCACAGAATGATAGAGGGTCAGTTTAATCCCCGAAGCCCCAAAAAGCCGTACCACTGCCAGGGGGTGTCGAGAAACGAAATCACACGGAGAACGAGCGAATCTCCCTATCAAGGCTGAGGCGAAGGCGAGGCTAAGGCTGAGGATGGTAGGGATGCATCGTGCACGGCAATAGCCGTCGCGCTGCGCGCGACCACCACCCTCAGCCTCGCCTTCGCCTCAGCCTTAGCCTCATCGCCAATTCCGTGATGAGAAGATCGACAGCCCCTTCCAGCCGCGGCCGTGCTTGTCCGCGTCGATTGCCCGTGCGAAGCTCAAACCTTGACGCCACACCACGGCCGAGTACCCGCGTGAGTAAGCCTATCCCAAAACCCAACGGCAGGATCGAGTCGATCTACAAAGGACACATCCTCCACCTTCAACGCGAAGGGATGGATATGCCCGACGGTCGCTCGATCGACTTCGAAGTCGTGCGCCATGCGCCCGCGACGGCAATCCTGGCAGTCGACGCCGAGGGGCGGGCGATTTTCGTTCATCAGTTTCGTCACGCGCTCGGCAAGCAGATCTGGGAGATTCCAGCCGGAATCGTGGAGGAGGGCGAAGACCCGCTGACCTGCGCGAAACGCGAGCTGCGCGAGGAAACCGGGTTCAGCGCCGCACAGTGGAGCTCGCTCGGAATGATGTACACCGCGGCGGGATTCTGCGACGAGATCATCCATCTCTTTCTCGCCCACGAGCTGTCGGCGGGGACACAAGATCTCGACGAAACCGAGTTCTTGGAGCCGCACGCCATCCCGATGGACAAGGTGCGGGAGATGGTCGCCAGCGGCGAGATCAGCGACTGCAAAACGATCGTGTCGTTGTATCGCGCTCTTCCCCACCTCGGGGGCTCGACCGCCACAAAGGCCGGTTGAGGGGCCCGAAGAAGGCCGCGCGGGAGGAACACCCATGAAGAAACGCGTCGTCACCGACTCGATGATCGGAATGGAAATGCCCGACATCGACCAATGGTCCGATACCGTGACCGTCGTCCTCGGTCAGAACCCCGGGATGTTCTCGGGACCGGGAACCAACACCTACATCATCGGCAGCAGCGCGCACCCCATCCTGGTCGACACCGGGCAGGGCGTCGACGCCTATATGCCCTTGCTCGAGAAGGCGATGGCCGAGCGCGGCGCCGAAGGCTTCCAGGAGATCGTCCTTACTCACGCCCACCCGGACCACAATGGCGGCATCGAGGATGTATGGGCCTCCTTCGGCGAGCTACAGGTCACCAAGAAACCCTGGCCCGAGCTCGATGGCAAGGTCGAGATCAACCCGATCGACGACGAGGACGTCGTCGTCACCGAGGGCGCAACTCTGCAGGCGATCTCGACACCCGGACACGCGCTCGATCACCTCTGCTACTACATCCCCGAAGACAAGGCACTGATCACCGGGGACGTCGTTCTCGGTGCCGGTACCACCGTCATTCCACCCGACGGCGACCTCGGCGATTACATCCAATCGCTGCACCGCCTGCTCGATTTCGATGCCGATGTGCTCTACCCGGCGCACGGGCCGCTGATCCGCAATCCGCGCGAAAAGATCGAAAGCTACCTCGAGCACCGCGCCCTACGTGACGAGCAGATCCTCGAGGGACTCAAAGCGGAGGTCGAGACCGTGGTCGATCTGGTCAAGCGCATCTACACCGACGTGCCGGAGTTTCTCCACGGTGCGGCCGGCATGTCGGTCGACGCCCATCTCCGAAAGCTGCTGAAAGAGGGGTTGGTCGAGCGCGACGGAGACCGCTGGTACCTCGCCTCCTGACGGACTGAGACTCTCTAGCCGCGTGCGCGCTTGCCGCGTTTCCTCGCCGCGGCGATGGGCTTCTCTTCACCGGACCGGCTCGTGTCGTAGCCTCCCAGCCTGCGGACCGCTTTGGCAAACTCCGGCGAACGGATCACCTCGAGCAGTTTTTCGCCGCTCGGCGATTCGGCAAAATCCGCGCGCAAGATCAGGTCGTAGTCTTCCTTTTCGATCGGGACGAAGTGAAGCCCGAGAGCCGTCGCCGCCGATCGGATTCCCAATCCGCAATCGGCCAACCCGCTCGCGACCGCAACCGCGACCGCCATGTGGGTGAACTCTTCCCGCTCGTAGCCATCGATTCGCTCCGGTTTGATGCGCAACTTGCCGAGCTTGTAGTCGAGCAGAACCCGCGTACCGGCGCCCGGTTGGCGATTCACGAAACGGATGCCCTTGCGCGTCAGGTCCTTCAGCGAGCGAATCTTCTTGGGATTGCGCTTGGCGCAGATCAAGCCCTGCTCGCGCACCGCCAGATTCACCACCCGAAAGTCCTTTGCCTTGCCGAGGATCTTGCGGATATCGGGAAGATTGTACTCTCCGGTCGAGGGGTCGAGGAGATGCGAGCCGACGACATGGGCTTCGCCGCGCTTGAGCGCGACCAGTCCCCCCAGGCTTCCGACGCTGGTCGACGAGATCTTGAGCTCGGGTGCATTGCGCTTCAAGCAGTCCTCGAGCACGCCCACGGTCAGATCGCTACTGCCGCTGAACACGATCGTGTTCTCGATATCGCTCGCCGGACGCAGCAACTCGACGTTCACAGTCTCGCCGGCATTCACGCCCTCCGACAGAGTCGGCACCCGCAAGAAAGCGTCGGCGCGAACCATCGTCGTGATCACCCCTGCGCCGCGCGGTAGCGGACTGGCGACGATCTGGTCGCCAACTCGTCCAAGAGTCACGCGGATGAACTCTTCGAGACCGAGACGCGACGGCAGCTTGCGCGGCACGACCGCTTCGACCGTCTGCGGCGGCTCGGCTCGACGCCCCTGCAGATGCGCGATCAGCGGGTGCAAGACCTGCTGACAGACGACGATCGAGGACACGGGATAGCCCGGCAACCCGAGCACGGGTTTTCCGGCGACTCGCGCGCAGATCGCGGGCTTGCCCGGCATCACGTCGATCCCCTGCACCAACACTTCCCCGGCCTTCTCCAACACAGAGACGGTATAGTCGCGTTCGCCGGCCGAGGAACCGGCGATGATGACGACCACGTCAAAGCGGTCGGCCGCTTTGCGCACCGCTCGATCGATCGCCCGCGGATCATCGCGCACGCGCCGGATACGGGTCGGTACACCACCCCAGTCGGTTACGAAGGCCGCCGCGACTCTGGAGTTGAACTCGGTGATCGAACCCGCACTGCGGCGCTGACCGGGTTCGATCAGCTCGCTTCCAGTCGGGATGATTCCAACCGTAGGACGGCGCGCGACTTCGACCTCGACCAAGCCGGCTGCCAACATCGCGCCGATGTCGAAAGGTCGGATGCTATGGGCGCGCGGCAGCAGAGGCTCTGTCGCCACGACGTCCTCTCCGACCAAGCGAATGTGCTGCCAAGGCGCGGCCGCAGCATGCAACGCGAGAGTCTTCTTGCCGGCCGGGATGACATTCTCGATCATGACGACCGCATTGGCCCAGGGCGGCAGCGGGTGGCCGGTGTCGACGTACGCGAATCTGCCCGCCACCGAGGCCGACGCAGATACGCGCTTGGGCGCTTCCTCGAGCGAGATCGGATTCGCTTCGCTGGCTCCGAAGGTATCTTCGGCCCGTACGGCGATCCCGTCCATCGCCGAGCCGTGGTAGTGCGGCACTGAGACCGAGGCAAAAACCGGCGCCACCGTGACTCTCCCGAGACTCTCTTCGACCGGGATCGTTTCCGCGGCGGGCGGTGCGTCGATCGCGTCGACGAACACCGCCAATGTATCCGCGAGCGACTTCTTGTTGAGGTACTTGGTTCGGCGCGCCAGCTTGCTGTCCTTTGCCATAAAGCGATTCCTGTCTGTCAGCGGAGCTAACAGCCCGGCCTACTCTTTCAGCGGACTGTTAGTAGTCGACCTCACCGTCGGCTTGCCGTGGCGGGTCGTTCAGAACTGGATGACCTCGACTTCGACTCCCTCGTCCAGCCCCTCGGCGTTGGCGGAGACCTTCACCAAACCGTCGGCGGAGATCAGGTTGAAAACCGCACCCGATTTACCGGGCATCGGCGTCGCCACCACGCGGCCGCCGTCTTCGGAGAGACGTACCCGAACATAGTCCTCGCGACCCGCTTTCGACGCTACGTTCTGCGCCAACACGGCACTGGTCGTTCGAGTCGGCTGAAACGCGCGGGCCGAGGTCTCGCCCATCATGATCCTCAACAGTGGAGCGCCGAAGAGATCGAAGATGACCAGCGCCGAAACCGGATGCCCCGGTAAGCCGACGACCGGCTTGCCGCGAGCGTAGGCGAGGATGGTCGGTTTTCCGGGCGCGACCGAGATCCCGTGAAACACCATCTCCGACTTTGGAAACGACATGATCACATCCGTCGTCAGGTCCTTGACCCCGACCGAGCTGCCGCCGGACAGAAAAACGACATCGTCCACCGCGAGCGACTCGGCGAGTGTGCTTTCGAGATCCGACGCGGCGTCCGCCACGACGCCGTAGTCGGTGACCAACCCACCGGCAGTTTCGATCATCGCCGCCAGCGAGAATTGGTTGACGTTGCGAACCTGCCCCGGGCGCGGCTTCCGCTCGGGCGCTACAATTTCGTCACCGGTCGAGATCAGTCCGACACGTGGACGGCGGTGCACGCGCACCTTGGTAACGCCGAGACCGGTCAACGCACCGACGTCGCGGGCGCGAAGCCGCCGACCTCGCGGCAGAACCTCGGTACCGCGCTCGACGTCTTCACCCGTTCGCAGCACGTGCTGCCAGGGCGAGACGCCGCGGTGCACCTCCACCATATCGTCGACCTCGTCGGTATGCTCGACCATCACGACGGCGTCGGCGCCAGGCGGCATCATCGCGCCGGTGGCGACCCTCATCGCGGTACCTTTGGTGAGCTTCTTGCGAGCCGTTCGCCCCATCTCGACGGTGCCGAGAATCTTGAGGTAGGCCGGCGTACCGTTCGACGCACCGAAGGTATCCGCCGCCTTCACTGCAAAGCCGTCCATATTGGCGCGATCGAAGTGGGGAAGATCGATTGCCGCCGCCACCGGGCGCGCCAGTACCCGTCCGGTAGAGTCCCGCGCCGCAACGATTTCGGCGCCGAGCACCGGAGCTTCCGCAATGCGAGCGCGGGCCTCGTCGGTCGAAACGACCTTGAAGAAGGGCCTTACCCGCGGAGGACTCGATGATCGAGGCATGGCAGCTCCCGTCGGATTCGTTCCAGGTACTCGAGATCGATGTCCGCCA
>JANQHZ010000520.1 GCA_028282445.1 Candidatus Binatia bacterium
ACCGGCTGTGGCGAATCCGAAACCGCCAGGCCCAGACCGGGCAGCGCGCCGCCGGTCATCCAGTGTTTCTCGGGCAACCCAACCAGAGACAGTAGCGATGGCGCCAGATCGACGAGCGACACCGGTCGCCGGATTCGCCCGGCCGGCGCGAAGAAGTCGGGACCGTGCGCGATCAGGGGAACCCAGATCAGCTCCTCGTAGGGAACCTTCTCGCAACCGTGGCCTTTTTGACCGTGCTCGCCAAACGCCTCGCCGTGATCGGATGTAACGAGGACGAGCGTCGAGTCCTCGAGACCGAGCGCGCCAAGCTCGGCAAGGAAAGATCCCAGGAGTCGATCGACCTCCTCGATCCTGTCGTCGTAGTGCTCGAGCAGCATCTGACGATCGCGCTCGCTGAGCGGGCCCGGACCCGACCACGAATCTCCCGCACCCGGTCCCAGGCATCGGTCGTGGATGTCGTAGGTATGGATGAAGAGAAAGAAGGGAGCCCCGCCACGCTGGCGAAGCCAACCTTCCGCTCCCCGAAACACCTGCGGCCCATCCAGCCGCTCGGGTCCGCAACCTTCGCCGGCCGGCTTGCCGAACATGGAATAGCTGTCGAAGCCGCGCGGAAAAGCAAAGTTGTGACTGACGAATCCGCCTCCGGTAAAGCCGGCGGTCAGATAGCCGGCCTCTCTGAGAAGCTCGGGGATCGAGAGAACCGGATCGACTCGTTTGCGTTCGGGAGACTGCGGCGGTGGGATCGACGGTCGATTCTTCCCTAGAAACATCGAGGCGTGAGACGGGAGTGTCCACGTCGACGGGCTGTAGGCGTTCTCGTACCACGTCCCGCGCCGAGCCAACGAGTCGAGCACGGGCGTACGGGCCCTCGAATAGCCATAGACCCCAACCCGGTCGGCACGCAGCGTGTCGAGCGAGATCAAGACGACCGAACGACCACCGGTAGCATCACTCGCCAACAAAACCGGGTCGCCCCAGACAAAACGCGCGAGGTCGCCCTCCCCCTCGACCATTCGCCTTCGCAACACCAATCGCTCGCCCTCGAGGTCGTGTTTCGACAGGTCGAGCCGGATGTCCGCCCAGCCGCTGCTCGCCACATCTCGGCGGTAGAGCTGGACGGTGGATCCGTCCGTCGGCTCGAGGTCGATCTCGAAGCGCACGGTGGCGTCGACCTCGGACGGCTCCACACCGAGGGAGAAGAACATTCTCGCCTTTTTCGGGGGGTTGGTGAGCACGAAGGCATGGCTGTCGCGCTTGGGGTCGAGAATCCGGCGATCGACTTCCGCGATACGAACCCGATGGATCACGGCGGATTCGGCGAGGTCCACGAGCCGGGTGAATGGCGCCGACTCCGATGCCATGCTCGATCCGGCGCAATAAAGAAACAAGACAAGGTAAGCCGCCGGCCGTCGCGCGCTCGCGGCTCGCAATCCCGCTCGCGGCCCACGCAACAGCGCTCGAATCATGGCTTCACGGCTCGAGCGACATAGAGGATTCCACCGCACGAGCGCCAGACGCCGAAGCTCCGGATGAAACCGGCCACGGCCCGGCCGAACGGACCGAATTCGAAGGGCGGCTTCGGCTCGTAGCCGACAAAGCTTCCCAGGTCGCAAAGATCGCAGAAGAGGCCCTTCGACCAAGGCGGCCGGAAATCGTCCGGTTGCACCCGGACCGTTTCGAAGCTCGCTCGTTTCAGGAATTCGTCCATCTCGGCCCGCGTATAGCGAAACTCGGTGAAGCCGAGCTCGCCACCGGTCCACCGCCACAAGCGACCCATGATCGTCAGGATCGGATTGACGAACCAACGTCGAAAGGCGTTGTCGAAAGGCACGGCCACGAACAGCAGTCCTCCCGGCTTCAATACACGCCGGATTTCCTCGAAGACCGGCACCGGTCCTCCCTGGAAGTGCTCGGCGACGTAGAAAGACACGGCCGCGTCGAAGCTGTCGTCGGCAAAGGGGGATGTCAGAATATCGGCGCGCAGCAGCCTCATCGCGGGGTCGTTGCGATGCGACATGCGCAGCGGCCCCCAGCTGTCGTCGATCCCGAACGCAAGATTTCCGAGCTTCTCGACGAACGCCATCCAGCGACCGCTTCCACATCCGGACTCGAGAACCCTCAGCCCCTTACCATCGAGAAATTCGAGGAAAACCGGGGTCGACATCTCGTGTCGCTCGATCGTCTCGATGTGAATGTCGAAGTACGCAGGGCCACGGTTCTCGACCTCCCAGTGCTCGTCCTCCCGATAGGTCTCATCGAGTCCAGCGGCCACCTCGGCGGGCAGATACTGTTTAAAGCTCAATCCTCCCCCCTATTGTTCAGACTCTCGCCGGCCGCAGCGTCGCGAGGCGATCTAGCAGCCCGGCTTACTTTTTCACCAGGCTGCTAGTCCGCCTCGATGTGACAGAAACACGAAACCGCAGATGAACGCTAGACTCTCGAACCGCAACTTCCTAGGGTGGCGCGCCATGCATCGCGAACCAGACGAGCTCCAGGACCTACAGGTCGTGACCGCCAAGAATTTCCACGACGAGCGTGGCTTCCTCCTGCAGTCGTGGGTTCGCGAAGATCTGAACAGCTGGGGAATCCCGTCCGAGTTCAAGCAGGCCATCCAGACGTTCTCCAAACGCGGCGTAGTGCGAGGTCTTCACTTCCAATGGCAGCCGCCGATGGGCAAATACGTCCGCTGTATCCACGGCAGCGTCCTCGACATCGTCGTCGACGTGCGGCACGGCTCACCGACTTTGGGCGACCACGCCGTCGTCGAGCTGAGCGGCAGCAACCATCGAGCGATCTGGGTACCCCCGGGATTTGCGCACGGAACCTTCGCGCTCGAAGACGATACCATCGTGCTCTACGAATGCACTTCGGAACACGGCCCGGGCGGCGAGGGCGGGATTCTCTGGAACGACCCCGCTCTGGAGATTCGCTACCCCGACATTCCTCCGATCGTATCGGAGAAGGACCAAGTCGCACCGCCCCTCACTGCCTGGCTCGAAGATCCTCGATCGAGGAATTTCTCCCTCGAAGCGTAGAGAAGTGGCTACGAGGCGTGGCCCTTTGCGCTCATGTAGTCGGCGAGGGCGTCCTGCCAAGGTCGCAGCTCGGCCAATCCTGCCTGGCGCCATTTGGCATGGCCGAGGACGGAGAACTCCGGGCGCCGAGCGACTGCGCCGGATTCGCCACTGGTGATCGGCGACAGATCGACCTCGAAGCCACCCTGCCGAAAGATCTCCTTGGCGAAGTCGTGCCAGGAACACTGCCCCGCGCTGGTCACGTGGTATACGCCCGGCTCGATGTCGTTTGCTCTGGACAGCAGCTCGACAACCGCGGACGCCAGATCGCGACTCGCGGTGGGAGTCATCACCTGATCGTGAACGACCCTGACCGGCCCGCCGCCGCGCGCCAGTCGGACCATCGTTTCGACGAAGTTTCCGCCCTTCCCGCTCGCTCCGGCGACCCCGTACAATCCGGTCGTGCGTAGGATGAAATGCCGTGGACAGTACGTTCGAATGAGCTCCTCGCCCGCCAGCTTCGACACGCCATACACATTGACCGGGTGAGGTGAGTCGGACTCGACGTACGGCCGCGCCGAGCTTCCATCGAAAACGTAGTCGGAGCTGAAGTGCACCAGAGTGCAGTCCAGCTCGGCGGCAGCGCGGGCTAGGTTGAAGGCGCCGGCGGCATTGACGGCAAACGAGCGCTCGGGCTCGCTCTCGCAAACGTCCACCTTGTGAAACGCGCTGGTATTGATCACCACATCCGGCTCGAGCTCGCTCAAGACCCGGCTTACCTGAGCAGCGTCGCACACTTCGAAGTCCTGGTGACTCAGTCCC
Source organism: Candidatus Binatia bacterium (assembly GCA_028282445.1). Classification (GTDB taxonomy): domain Bacteria; phylum Desulfobacterota; class Binatia; order HRBIN30; family CADEER01; genus CADEER01. The sequence continues at coordinate 3,837 of JANQHZ010000520.1, forward strand.
GTCACGCGGAAGTCGCCCAGGGCGGAAACCAAGTCCGTTCCAAGCTGTCCGTTGACACCGATGACGGCGACGTGGCGCATCAAACCAAGAGAGTGCCGCTGTCGGCGCTGCTCAGGCGCGGGCCCGCCCCAGCGAGCGAAGCGGAGTCGTCGAAGGTGCGCGCCGCCGCGCTTCGGGAACCGAGAAAAGAGCTCCCGGCACACCGAGAATTTCCTCCGCTTCGGTCAGGAACTGGAGCCAGCGAAGGTTGTAATAACGCGGGTCTTGTAGCGCGGCCGGACTCATCGAGCGCAGAGACGCAACGCAGCGAGCGACCGATTCCTCGATCGACACGAGCGACCGATAGCCCAGTACGGCGCTGAGCTTGTCCCCTGAGACTCGATAGCTGCGCACCGCATGGTCACCGTACTCCGGCGTGATGGCGGTATCGACGCCGTGGCTTCGCAGCGCTTCCGCTACGCGCAACGCCAACTCGGAAATCCGAATGTTGCGCCGAACGACGTTGAAGATCTCGCCGCGCACCTTGTTCGCGTCCGCTTCGACGACGGCGATATAGGCGCGCGCGGCGTCGCGAACCTCAACCAGCGGGCGCCACATCTCGCCGCCGGAGTGCACGGTCAGCTCCCCCACCGCCAGTGCGTCCTTGACGAAGGAGTTGACCACCAGGTCGAAACGCATCCTCGGCGAGTAGCCGTACACCGTCCCCTTGCGAAGCGCGACCGGACAGAAGTCGTCGTCCTGCATCGGCAGTACCAATTTCTCCGCCTCGTACTTCGAGCTCGAGTAGGCCGCTTTTGGATTCACTTCGGCCGACTCGTCGAGGATCGAGTCGGCAGCATCGTCCACACCGCGATCGTAGATCGAGCAGGTCGACGCAAGCACGTATCGCTGGACGCCGGCCTGCTTGGCGAGCATCGCTGTGCGTTCGGCAGCGGCGGTATTGAGGTCGTGGTTCGCTTCCGGATTGAACTCCGCCGTCGGATCGTTCGAGATCCCTCCGAGGTTCACTACCACCGCGACGTCCTCGAAGTGTCGTGGCTCCATGGCACGCATGTCGCCGACGATGAGCTCAATGCGATCTCGCAACCCGGCCAAACCCAGGCTGCCGTAGACGAGCCGATCGAATACTCTCACCGCGTAGCCGCGATCGAGCAGTTGCTGGACGAGGACCGAGCCGACGTAGCCGGCCCCACCGATGACGAGAACCTTATTCCTCTGCGAACCCAATCGACCCCCCTGCGCTGAGCGAACGGCGCTGCCGAAGCGGCATCGCCTGCACGGCGTCAGCAACAAACTCGCTACGCTACAGGCCGGTAAGCACCGAAGTCAACGACGAATGGTTGGCGGCATACGCCATCGCCTTTCCTGGTGGCGTCGAAAATCGGATCTTCGCTAGGGGAGCGAATCAACTGATCTAGGCTTAGGCGGAGGCGAGGCTGAGGCTGAGGTTGGTCGGACTTCATCGGGGTCCCGCAAAAACCGTCGCTCATTGCGCGACCACCACCCTCGGCCTCCGCCTCCGCCCAAGCCTTAGCCTCCCTCGCCAATTCTGTACCGAAAAAATCGACACCTCTGGAAGTGGCGCGGTCTTAGGCTTGAAATCCAACGGACCCACTCCTCGGTTGACAGCCGCCAACCGTACTGTCGTATTCGATGCAGATCTTTCGCACCATGAGCAGAAGACCAGGAATGTCGTCCACGGCGCACTTTCGATCAGAACTGCCCAGGAGGTGATTGCGAGTGCCAAGGGCTGAAGCGCCGCTTCGAATGCGCGAGGACGACCCCGAGTACGTCCGCTTGTGCGAAGCCGAAAAGAAGCACTGGGACGGTATTCACCCCGACAGTCTCGAGGCTCTCGAGCCGAAGTTCCAAGACGGCCCGGTTCATCGTCACACCAACAAGCGCTACACCGGCGACGAGAATACGCCATGGTGGGAGACGATATCGAGCTACGGAACGTTTCATCGCGGCGCTGTCCTCGGCGCCGGGTCGGTCGAACGAGAAGCTCGCGTTCTCGAGACCAACCCCGATCTCCGGCTGAAATTCTTCGACATCTCCGAAGGGCCGCTGGCGCGGCGGCGCGAGGTTCTCGGAGCCCGCTTCCCGGGCCGAGTCGAAACCCAGGCAAGCGATCTGAATTTCCTGGATCTGCAACCCGACCATTTCGACTTGATCGTCAGCTCGGGTGCGATCCACCACATCACGAACCTCGAACGCCTTGCTCAGCAGATCAACCAAGCGCTCACGGCCGACGGCTACTTCTTCCTGGAGGATTACGTCGGGGAGTCTCGCTTCGAATTCTCCGAGGAAAAGAAGAGACTCTACACCGAGCTCGTCGGCCGCGATTCGGAAAGACAGGGCAAGCCCAGACACGAGATCGACTGGTCCGACAAGACCGACCTGAGTCCCTTCTGCGGCGTGCGTTCCGCAGACATTTTGCCGGTTCTCGCCGAGGCCCTCGACGAGATCCAACGCCGCACGACCGACACCCTGGTCACCTGTTTGCTCCGGAGCCGTCCGGCACAGGCGGCAATCAGTGGCCCCTCCCCGTTCGATTCCGATGAGTGGATTTACCAGGCAAGCAAGCTGGACCTGATTTCCGGCCTGCTACGCAGCAAGTTTCCCAGGATCTTCGGAAAGATGCGGTCACACCAGGATCTGGTGAACCCGGATTTCATGAACGAGCTGCTGACGATCGGAGACCTTCTCGGTGACGTAGGTCTGTTGACACCGAATCAGGCATTCTGCATTTACCGCAAACGTGCCGACACGGGGACTGGCGAGCTAGCGCGAGAGCAAAACGAATCGAGCGAAAGCCAGTGAAGAGGCTGAGCACTACCGTCGCCTTCGTCGTCGCCCTTCTCAGCGCTTCACCGGCTTGGCCTACGACCGCCCCAGCGGGCCCACCAAACATTCTGCTCATCGTCATCGATACACTGCGCGCTGACCGCGTCGGGGCCTACGGAAACGAGCGCGGACTGACGCCATTCCTCGACAGCCTCGCTTCGCGTGGGGTCGTGTTCTCCAACGCCTACGCGGCGAGCTCGTGGACCTCACCTTCGATCGCGTCGCTGTTTACCTCTCGTTATCCATCGCAACACCGCGTCGCCTCTTTCAAGTCGATGCTCGCCGCGGAGGAAGTGACGCTCGGAGAGCGCTTGGCGGCGGCCGGCTATCGGTCCGCTGGGTTCACCGCCAACCTCCGCTTGGCAAAAAAGCTGGGCTTTTCGCAGGGGTTCGACCATTGGCGCGTGTTCTTCGCAAAGAAACCGCACGTAAAGCCACGCGCAGCCCGAGTCCGCGGGGCGGCCTTGGCTTGGCTCGACAGCGAGCTCGAGAAGTATCCAGCTCGCCCCCGCCTGCTCTACCTGCACTTCATGGAGCCGCATCCGCCATTGCACCCGCCGGCCCGCTTCAAGCGGCGATTCGCGCCACAGGCGGGCGAAGCGAACGACGGAGCCAACGTGGACGAGGCGAACGAAAAGCTCACCGGATTGCGTCACCGCGAGCTCTCCGACGAAGAGGTCGAGCTGCTACGCTCACTCTACGATGCGGAAGTAGCGGCGATCGACGAAGAGCTCAGGCTGATCTTCGAGGAGCTCGAAACCCGAGGGTTCCTGCGCAACGCAGTAGTCGTCGTCACTTCCGACCACGGCACCGAGCTCAGGGAGCACGGCGGATTCCTGCACGGGTTCACCATGTACAACGAAACAATCAAGGTTCCACTCTTCTTGATGGCTCCCGCCCTGCAGGGAGGGCGTGTCGTGCAAGCCAACGTTTCTCTCGTCGACGTCGCGCCGACGATTCTCGAGCTCGCCGGGCTACCGCCCGAGCCGCGCCACGCAGGAAGGTCGCTGGCGTCATTGGTCGGACAGGTGGAAGGCAAAGCGGCCGCCCAAACGGACGTCGTCAGTCAGCTACTCGAAGCCGGCCGAAAGTTCGACGTTCGAAAGCACCGCGCATGCATCATCCGGGACTCCAAGAAGCTCGCCGTCCGTCCCAACGGAACGACGCAACTGTTCGACTTGCACAAGGACCCCGGCGAACAAGATCCAAATCCGCCCTCACTCTCCAGCGAGGCCGCTGCTCTGAAGACCGCGCTCGACCAAGCGGATCGAGAGTATTCGTCCACCGGCAGTGAAAACACTGAGGTGCAACCACTCGACGAAGCCGTCAAGGATCGCCTCAGAGCCCTGGGCTACATGCTTGACGGCACACCCTGATTGACCATTGACGCCCCCGTGCGCGCTGGCGCGCTCCGTTGGGCCCGGCCGCGTGAGCAAAGCTCACGCGGCCTCCTATCCCCCAAATCGCCCCCGTGCGCGCTTGCGCAGACAGCCAGAGGTCCCGACCGATCCTTGCATCTCCGTGTCTCGGTGCCTCCGTGGTGAAAACTACACTTGTCTCGAGCGTCGTTGGAGTCTCACTCCCGCGGTGCAGGCTCTCGGAAGCTGATCGAGAAGAGACGCCGACGCTCTCCGCCACCGAAACTGGCGTGAATCGTGCGGTAGTTCCACACCAGCAGATCGCCCGGCTTGCTCTCGATCTCCCACGACGGGACCTCTTGCGGCTCGATCCCGAGCTCGCGCGAAAGTCGCTCGGCGTCGGAGAAAGCTTGCCGCAGAGTTAGGGCATACTCGTCCTGGTAGTGATTCGAACCCGGTATGAGCCGGATTGCGCCCGACGCTGTATCCTGCGGATCGAGGTAAAAAGAAAGCTTGATGTGGAATCGGTCGACCGGGGCGCCGTACGAATCGATGTGCCAGGAGCTATCGCAGAAGAACAAGTTGCCGTCGCTTTCTGCATACTCGCTGTCGGCGCCGATCAGGGATCTCACGATCCCAACGATGCGGGGATCGTCGCGCAACACGGCCAAGCGAGGGTGCTTGTCGATGAACACCGGAAGGATCAGGCGACGTTCCCCGAAGTGAACCGGTTCGAAGACCTCCAGGCGCTTGTGCTCGGCATTCGCGAAGACTTCCTCGAAAGCAGCATCGAGCTCGCGGGCCTCTTTCTCGAACAGAGCGGGAAGATGTAGGAAGCCGAAGGTATCGAAGTACCTCCGCTGGGCCGCCGTGAGCTCGAAGGGAACGGAGCCACGCCGCGAATCGGTTGGCATTGGTGTTTGCGTCATGGACTCGATCGTCGCCCGGCTTTCACGCCCAAGGTCGAGAACCCTCGCCGTACCGGGGTTGATCTACCGGCATCGCAGACTGCGTCTGGAGGCGCGCTCTCGAAAGCGCCGAATCCAGTTCCCAATTGACCCCGAAGGCTTGCAGCTCGCGATGTATCCCCAGCAGGTCCTCGCAGACCCCCAGTGGATCCTTGACGGTCAACTGCCCCGGTCCGAATTCGCGGAGCCTGGGAGCGCGACGCTCCCACGAAGAGACGTCACCGGCTTCCTTCGCGTTGATCACGGCACGGTGCCATGCCGTCACATCGTGAGCTAGATCGACGACACATGGGAACGATCGCCCCGGCGCCGGCAACAGCGCGTGCTGGGCGCAAAGCACCGACCGCAGAGCCGCATCGTCGGCAAGCCGCCATACCTGCGGCAGGTAGTCGGCGAGATCTTCGATCAACAGCTGCCAGCTCACCGGCGGCGCCATCATCTCGGAGCCGAAGCGCGTAACGGCTTGCAAGGTCGGCCACTTCTCAGCTCGCATCGCGTCCGAGCGCAGGCGGTCGTAGAACTCCATCTCCGGTGCCCCCGCCTCCTGACGCACGAAGCGCGAGACCAGGCGCAATACACCGAATGTCTCGAACAACACGTTGAGCACCCGAAGATTCTCCATGCGGCCGTAGTCTTCGGCGCTATAGGTGCTCGTCGAGTTGAGGACCGGTCGTCGACCGGGACCGACGGGTTCCACCGTCCCGATCCCATGCTCCGCACGGTAGGCCGGCTCGTTCATCGGGCTGTTGACGAGCAGAATGGTGTGATTGACCCGAGCCGGCAGCTCCCGATCGACGCACTGCTGCAGGTCTCGCCGAAACGACTCCACCGTGGAGCCGGGCAGCCCCATCATCAGTTCAGTCATGAAGGGCAGTTGAGAACGGCGCATCTCTTCGGCGATGGCATCGTAGGTCCGCCCCTTGATGTTCGATCGGCGGATCGCGTCCAGAGTCGACTGGTCCATCGACTGCAGCGCCAATACCCCGAAGGTGAGGATTTTCGCTTCCGCCAACACGCCGACGATCTCCGAGAGATTCTTGACCGTGTTCTTGGCGAAATTGATGCCGTAGCCGCGCGGATAGCCTGTCCGCACACGCAGGTCGGCAGCGTGTCGCGCAAAGTCGAGATCGCGCTCGAAGATTCCATAGTTGGCATCCGCGATACTGACCGATTTCGCCCGAGCCGCCGACGCCCATTCGATCTCGGCGAGTACGCGCGACGCATCGAACTTTCGGATCCGGCTCGAGATCGCCGACCCCCAGTCGCAGAACGTGCAGCCATAGGGACAGCCCCGATTGGTTTCCAACGTCACCATGAGGTCGGGGACCTGGCGGTACACGTCGAAGAGGCCGGTGAGGTAGGCCGATGGAATCGAGTCGAGGTCCTCGATGCGCGGCCGATCCGCAGTCCGCACCACTTCGTCCCCGACGCGGTAAGAGATCCCAGCGACGCCCTTCAACACGGACAAATCAGGCTGCTCATCCCCGATCACGCCCCGGAGCGCGTCCAGTGTTTCCGCCGCGCTCAGCTCGCCCTCGCCGTGCACCGCGATATCGACGTGGGGAAAGTCGCGGAAGTACTTTCGAACATCGGCTTCGTACTTCGGCGTATCCGGCCCACCGTGAATCGTAATGCTGTTGGGACTTCGAGCCTTGGTCTGGCGCAAAACCTCAATGCACCGCTCGTGCGACCAGACGTAGTTCGAAAACAAGTAGATCGCGGGCTCCCGGGTGAACACTTCCGGGCGATCGTCGCACCAAACCCAGTCCAGTCGGAAGTCGTAGAACCGATCGAGCCGCCCGCCGTCGAAGGCCTTTGCAAAAGCGACCACCGAACCGAGCCCGGCCGGTGGTCCCATGTCAAAGGCGACGGGAATCACTTTGGGACGTCGGGAGCCCCGCCGAGTCTCGGACGCATCCTGCTCCGCCGCGTGGCGCTCGAAGGTCGCGCGCACCATCAAGTCGTGGGCATGGCCGTCCGGGTGCGCCCCGCGGACGACGGCTTCGAACTCCCGTCGCCATTCGAAACCGACCGAAGAAGCCGGCCGGACAAGCCCGCATCGCGCGAAGCGGCCGAGCAGCTCGCGAACGGACCCCAACGAAAGCGCATGCCGACCGGCTTCTCGCCGATGCGATTCGAGACCCGCGGCTCGGTCGCGCACCCAGCTGCCCAACGCGTGCAACTGCGGAGGCGACAGTAGCACAACCCGGTATCCATCATGGTCGAGGGTTTCGAATCCGCCGGCGAACAAGCGAAAGGAGATCGGCGTGCAGAGCTCGGCTCCATCGGTGTCAACGTCGACTGGCTGGGCCGCGGCATGCTGCGGCGGCTCTCGGCGGTCCTCACTACCCCCGCGAAAAAGACAACCCGCAGCCTGGAGGTGATCGAGCAGCCGCCGCAACTGTTCATCTTCGGCTCCGGTCTCCCGGGCAACTTCGGACAACAGCGCTTCGACGTTGTCGGAACCTCGTCGATCGATCTGGGAGAGCAAAACCAGGTCGGCGAAGCCGAGCGCCAGCGGCGCCCCGTTGACCGATGGCCACAGATGCAATCCGTCGGATCCGAGGGCAACCACGAGCGACCCCCTCAAGTGCTCAACCATGCGGCGCATAAGGCAATTCAGCCAAGCAAAGCGCACCCAACGCCCGGCATCAAGGCGAATCAGTCGACAGTAGATGGCGCTGATCTTCTAGCTAGACAACCCGTCTTGATTCGTCTTTGCTGAATTCGTGCCCCTCGCCACCGCAAATTTGGGCGGCAAGTCCGTTCATCCTGAGAACGGAACGTCCCCCACCCGCCTTTCGCCGGGCGCTCTCGTGACGGTGACGCGCGAGGGGCTGCGCATCAACGGGCGCTCCCGCGCGGCGGACGAACCGAAGAGCGTCGAGTTGGACCTCGGGTGTCTCAAAGCCCTGGCCGCCCTTTCGGCGAACGGAGATCGTACCGACGCACCGAACGGGGCGCTGATGGACGCACTCCGCGAAATGGGGCTATTGGTCGAGGCCCGCAGCGCCACGAGGCACGAGCGAATCGCCTGCCACGGACCAAAGCCAGCAGCTCGGCTCGATCCATCGCGCTCGTACCTGTTGGCCGCACCTCGGCTGGTTCGCGTCCAACAGGGCCAATTCGAGTTGATCGATTTCGACGGGGATTCGACGCTGCGACTTACTTCGGACGAAGTCCTTGCCCTGCCCAACTTCACGGTCCCCAGAACAATCGACGAGGCGATCACGCAGTATCGCTCAGGTAACGCGAAGGATGGGCTCGATTCATCGGAGCTGCGCGCATTGGCGGAAAAGCTGGTCGCTGCCGGATTCATGGCGACCGTCACGCGCCATCACGAAGAGGATCGCACGCGGGAAGTGTATCGCCAGGCACTCCACAGTCACGACGCCCTCGCGAAAGTCGTCGGCGGCCGCCTCGAGAGCGCGCGGCGGAAGCGTACGACCGAAGGGCCTCAGCGGATGCCGGTGCTGCCGGTACTGTCGAGCCCATGGACCCTGCCATTGGGTCTAGGCATGGTCCTCTCGGCGATACGAGGGATCGGCGGACCTTCGGTCGAAGACAACTTCGACGTACGACCGCACTGGCTCATCCGTCGCGAGCAAATCGCTCGCGCATGCGCCCGGACCGGCGTGTTCTTGTTCTCGAACTACGTATGGGATCACGAGAGCAACCTCACATTCTCGAAAGAGATCAAGCAGCGGAACCCCGCTTGCCTCACCGTCCACGGGGGCCCGGACACACCCAAGTACGAACACGACTGCGAAGCTTATTTCGCCGCCAACCCGCACGTCGACATCGCCATCCACGGCGAAGGAGAGGTCACCGCCTGCGAAGCGCTGGCCGCTCTAGCCCCGCAGGTCGAAAGGTCGAGAGCGCATCCGCAGTCACCCTTCGACCTGGAAGCACTAGCGGAAGTTCCCGGCCTGTCGTTTCGCCTGGGCGATCGAGTCGTCCACACAGCTCCCCGGGCTCGCATACAGGACCCCAATCAAATCCCATCGCCGTTCGACGGCGATTTGTTTACCGATCTCGTCGACACGCAAGCGGTACGTTTCGCGATCATCGAAACCAACCGCGGTTGTCCGTACGGATGCACCTTCTGCGATTGGGGAGGCGGCACGGCCTCGAAAGTTCGACAATTCCCCCTCGATCGCGTTTTTCGCGAGCTCGAGTGGTGCGCGCGCAACAAGATTCCACGCTTGACCTTTGCCGACGCCAATTTCGGCATGTTCTCGAGAGACGTCGAGATTGCCGAGAAGATATCCGAGCTCAAGCGTCGCTACGGTTACCCGCAATGGTTCGCGTCCAACTACGCGAAGAATACGGTCAAGCACATTCGCGAGATCGTATCGATCATGCTGGAGGCCGGGATCCATACCGAAGGACTGCTCTCTCTTCAGAGCACCGACCCCGACACCCTCGACGCGATTCACCGTTCCAACATCAAGACCGAGCATTACGAACGAATGGCGCGCGAGTTCCGGGACCGCGGCATGCCGTTGTTCGTCGATTTGATGGTCGGACTGCCGGGACAGACGCCGCGCTCCTTCCGAGCGGACCTACAGTACTGCATCGACCGAGAGGTCACCGCCAAGGTGTTCCCGACCGACATGCTCGTGAACAGTCCAATGAACGAGCCGTCCTATCGCACCCATCATCGCATCGAGACCGCTCCCGCCCCCAACGGCGATCGGTCTCACACCCTGCAGCAAGCCAGGGTCGTCTCGACGGCGAGCTTCGATCGAGACGACTACGAACAGATGCTCGTTCTGCGCCGAGCATTCCTGCTGTTGGAAAACTACGGCGTGATGCGCCAGATCACGCGATTCGTCCGCAGCGAAAGAGGTGTCCGGGAAATCGATTTCATCGACCAACTGGTGACCGACGCCGCGTCGAACCGTGCCGAGCTCCCGATCCTACACCATACGCTCACGGTCATGCCGGACCTCATGGTGCCACCCGGCAGTTGGGCGCTCTTTGTCGACGAAACCGGCCGCTACCTCGTCGACGATGTCGGCCTGGCGGACGATACCGCATTGCGCACCGTACTCGACGTCCAGCATGCCCTTCTGCCCGATCGCGATCGCAACTTCCCATGCGCGATCGAGATCGCGCATGACTTCGCGGCCTGGCACTCCGACATGATGGCCGCCAAGGACGCCGGACATCTGGACGACTGGCATCGGACAGTGCCAAGGCTCCGAAACTACCCCCCGGCAACGTTCGTCGTCGACGATGCAAAGCAGTTGTGTCGACGCAACTTCGGCTTCTCGGTCGACGAGAGCTCGTACAACGATTGGGAGCTGGATTCCCCCGTTCGCCGGCCGATGCCCTCCGAGCACGCCATCGACGTCTGAACCGGCGCCCTCGGTCGCGGCCCCGTCCAGACGCTACCCAACGAGGTCCGGCTCGGGGGACACGCCGAGCTTTTCCAGCACCCCGCGCGCCATGCGGTCCCCGGAAGCGATCTCCTCGAGGACTTCCTCGACTTGCCCTTGCCCGGATGCGCGCAGCTCCCCCACCAGGCGGTTGACCGGATCCAGATTGCAGGTCTCGCACACCGGCCGGCGTGTCGCGACGTGCTCGAGCTTCTTGGCCACGACCGACGAGAACGACTCGTCGAAAACGCTGCCCAACGGGGCCTGCTTCTTCCAGTCCGAGCAACACAGATAGTACCGGCCGTCGTACCCCACGAAGAGCAGGAGAAACGGCGCAGCGCAGAGGGGAGCGAGACCGCGCCGCTCCAACAGCTCGCGGGCTTCCGATCGCTCGGGGAAGCGCTGGTACTGCATGTGATCCACGAACAGCGCCCCGCCGCGATTCATCACCTCGAAGGGGAGAAAGTCATCGATCCCTCGCTCGCGCCATCGATCCATCACGAGGCCGACGCGCTCGGGATCGCGCTGGTGGTCGACCACCACGATCCGGACGCGACAGCGGTCGCGCGCCAACTCGGCGAAGCGCAAGGCATTGTCACGGGTTCGGGCGAAAGGAATCCCGTAGATCCGATCGTAGTCCTCTCCCTCGTCCGAGATATTGATCTCCGCGCCCTGAAGACCCGCATCCAACAGCGCCCGCCCCTGCTCCTCGTCGAGGAGAGACGCGTTCGTCGTCAGCGAACACTCGAGATCCGCCCCGCGGATGCGCCGCACCATCTCGGCGCAGTTCTTGTTGATGAGCGGCTCGCCGAGCCCACAGAGGTTCACCTTGAAAGGTGCGTCGAACAGACGTCGCGCCGACTCTCTGAATTCGACGATTCGCGCGAGGACCTGTTCGAATACCTCCAGAGACATCACGCCTTCGTGCGGCGTTTGATCGCGCGGGCAGAAGAAACACCGCGCATTGCATCGATTCGTCGGTTCGATGTCGACGTTCAAGATCGGCAGAGTAAGTCGAGCGGCATCTCTCATCGCAAAACCTTGTGGGAAGCGATCTACCATAGTAATCGGTCGCCGTCGGAAGGCGCAAAACCCATCCCCACGATCAGAGTATAATCGATATGGCCCCGGACGCTCCAGGCACCAAATTTCACGGGACGGCGACACCGTTCACCCTGTCGGCTCAACAACGAGCCTACTTTCGAACCTTCGGATTTCTGCGGATCCCCGGCCTCTTCCGGAATGAGATCGCCGACATCACGAACGGCTTCGAGGAGGTTTTCGAAAAAGAGCAGCCCCACATCCTCGACCCCACCAACGAGTTTCACCACGCGACCGACGCCAAGTATCGCAACCAGCCGCGCTCCATCATCCCCTCGATCGTCGACAAGAGCGACAAGCTCGCGTGGCTGCGCGGCGACGAACGGATTCGGACCCTGGCTCGCACTCTGCTCGGAGAGCGCTTC
>JANQHZ010000561.1 GCA_028282445.1 Candidatus Binatia bacterium
GACTCCGGTGACCGCGCGGCCGTCTTCGGCACGGACCTGGACGAGGTCGTCCGTACTGACACAGCGTTCGCGCCCGTCGCCGGGAATGTGGTCGTAAACTCCGCGCGCAAGAACCTGCAGCAGGGTCGATTTGCCGTGATAGCCGCCGCCGACGATCAAGCTGACACCGCGGCGAACGCCCATCCCCGTAACGACGCCGGAGTGAGGTGAGTCGAGCTCAACTCGCATCGTCTCCGGAGCTTCGAACGGTATCGCGTCCCCCATCGGGCGGTCATCGGCGCCGCTGACGCGAGCCAACACACTGCCGTCAGCGACGAAGGCGATCAGTCCGGACGCCAGCAGCTGGGAACGCAGCGCGACTTGATCTTCCACCACCTCGACCTGACGCCGCAGAGCGGCATGGTCGAGCCCGCCGAGCTCCTTCATCACCAGAGCGGGAAGCACCTGGGAGAGAAGCTCCGCCGCCGCCCGCCCCAAGATGCGACGCCCGGCCGCCGGCAACCCTACCGTAATACGGATGGTGACACCGCCGTCCTCACCGAGTCGCAACGCCGTCCGCTCGAGCACTTCTTGTCCGAGCGCCGCGATCTCGACCACACCGCTCTTGCCGCTGCCCGACCGCGCGCCGCGTCCTCCGCGACGCCCTCTCCGCTCCAAGGTGGCACGCAACGCGCGGTGCAGAAAATCGGCGGCCGCTCGCCGCGCGGTCTCGCCGGCACAGGCGCACGACGGAAGGCCGGCCGCGCTCGGTGTCACGTCGAGCCGCAAGCGGCTTGGACTGGCAAAGGGATCGCCTTGAACATGCTCGAGACGGAGGACGGTGTCGCCGGCAACATAGTCGCGCCCACGCAGGTCGCGGTAGGCAGGGTAAGGCTTGCCGTCGAGACGGCTCAGGTCGCCGGCGAGATCGGACACGATCAGCGCTCTATCCAGGATTCCGTCGCAGCCGTAAAGAACCAGGTGCCTGGCGTCGTCAGCGATGGGAAAGCGTTGCGAAACGGGGCGACACCAAATACCGTTCACGGATGCCGACGATTGTCCTCCTGGTCGCCTTGATCGGCCTGGCCCTACCGGACCGTGCCTCGGCTTATCTCGACCCCGGGACCGGTAGCGCAATCTTGCAGATGGCGATGGCCGCGATCCTAGGCACCCTCTTCGTCATCAAGACCTATTGGCGTAAGCTGATGTCCTTTTTCTCCTCCAAACCGATCGAGGAGGAAGAACGACCAGACGCGACCGGCTCCGCCGCGTCCAGCGACCGCGACACCTGAGGTACTCGGCCGGGTCTGGGGACAAGATTCACCTTGGCCCGGGACCAAACTTCGGGATACTCTGTCCGCAGGAGGGTCGCGCGATGGAGAAACCCAAGAAGCAAGGCAAGGGATGGTCGCGGCGCGCGTTGCTAGCCGGGGGCGGCGTCGCAGGAGTCGCCGGGGCCCTCGGCGCATGCAAGTACAGCAAGCAGTTCTACCTGCTCCAGGAGGCCCCGCAGCACGAAGGGGCTCCACCCCCACGCTGGAGCGAGTCCAAGGTCCAGAGCTACCGCCCGTTCGGTAATACCGGGTTCGAGATGTCCGACATCTCCTTCGGATGCTCGGGGCTCAAAGACCCAGCGGTGGTGCGGCGGGCGCTCGATCGCGGCATCAACTACTTCGACACCTCGCCGGACTACTCTCACACGCGGTCCGAGAAAGCCCTCGGCGAAGGACTCCGCGATTTTCCGCGCGACAAGGTCTTCGTCGCATCGAAGTTCTGCACACCCAATGGCCATCTCGACAAGGACACCCCGACCGAGGAGATCGTTCGCTCGGTCGAGGACAGCTTGCAGCGAATCGGCACCGACTACCTCGACGTCGCCCTGATCCACGCGGTCAATTCGGTGGATCGTCTCATGGCGCCGACCTTCCACGAGGCGTTCGATCGCCTCAAGCAAGCCGGCAAGGTGCGCTACATCGGCGTCTCCAGCCACACACCAGACCTCGAAGCCGTGATGCGAGCCGCCGTCGACAGTGGACGTTTCGACATGATGATGGTGGCGTACAACTTCGCGAACTGGCCGCTTCTGCCGCAAATCTTTGCCGATGCGCACGCGAGTGGAATGGGAGTGGTCGCGATGAAGACTCTGAAGGGCGCTTACCACACGCAGCTCTCCGACTTTACTCCGACCGAACGCGAGTCCTTCTCGCAGGCTGCCTTCAAGTGGGTGCTATCCAACCAGAACATGAGCGGCCTGGTCGTGACGATGAAGGGCTTCGAGCACATCGACGAGTACCTGGCGGCGTCCGGCCAGGCCATGACCGACAGCGACCTCGCCCTGTTGGAACGCTACGACCAGTTGACCAGGGACGTCTACTGCCGGCCCGGCTGTGGGGAATGCCTGGCCTCCTGCCCCTATGGCGTTCCGATCGACGACATCTTGCGCTACCAGATGTATGCCCGCAGCTACGGTCAGGAGAAAGTCGCGATGACCGACTACGCGCGAGTCGCGCCGGAGCGCAACGCGAGCCAATGCGCGTCGTGCTCGGCGCCCTGCGAGTCGGCGTGTCCGTACGAGATCCCGATCCGACAACGCCTGACCCAGGCGCACCGCGAGCTCACTCTGACATGAGCTGAGTGCAATCGCGGCTCTGCGCGCGACGCCCGAGTACCGCGACCGATCAGCCGCCGGCCGCGTAGGTGCGGTTCAGATAGTCGACGATCGCCGCCGACTC
>JANQHZ010000657.1 GCA_028282445.1 Candidatus Binatia bacterium
TCTTGGACGGGAGTGCACGTCGTGAAGCCGACGGCATCGATGCCGCGCAGGACTTCGTCAGGCAGGTCGAGCGAGTGAAACTCCATCGCAATTCGCACCGGCAATCCTCAACTCGGGCGTCGACAGTCGACTCACCACCCTGCACACCACCGGCTGCGACACTCTCGTCGCTGACGTGCCGGCTGTCAACACGGCTGTGCCAACCGGTTCCCGAATCGTCGCAAGAGCGACGAGGCTTAGGCGAAGGCGAGGCTGAGGGGTGTGGGGACGCGTCGGGGGCACGGCAACGGCCGTCGCGCTCCGCGCGACCGCCACCTTTAGCCTCGCCTATGCCCGAGCCTCAGCCTTTCTACCCACTCAGTTGACCTGCCGCATTGCGGCCAGGAGCTCTTCCGGTCCGACGTACCCCACCATGCGGTGGGTCTCCTCGCCCGACGTCGAGCGCAGAATCAGAGTCGGAACGCCGCGCACTTCGAAGCGCTCGACGATGTCGGTGTTGGTGTCGTTCTCCTCGGTGAGATCCGCCTTCACCATCCGGAAGCGCTCGGCTTCGGCGAGGACTTCGGCATCGACGTAGGTGCTGTGATCCATCTCGCGACACGGGATACACCACTCGGCGACGAAGTCGATCAGGACCGGGCCCGTTTGCCCTGGGTTGGCCGCCCACGTATCGAGGCTCTCCCAGACGATCGGACGCGCCACCGCCGTCGGCGTGCCGAGCCAAACCCCGAACACGAGCATCGCGATGCCGACGGCCCGCTTGACGTGGCGGAACCACGGTACGCTGCCGCCCGCCTTCTCGACGAAACCCAGATAGATTGCCGACGAAACGAGCACCGCGGGAAGCAATATGGACTTGAACGGCTCGGTAACGATGGTCGAGATGAAATAGGCGGCGAGCGCCAACAAGATGCAGCCGAAGAGCCTCTCGGTCCACATCAGCCACTCGCCCGAGCGCGGCAGACTCTTGATGGATCCGGCCGCGATCGCCAACAGCATGTAGGGTGCCCCCATCCCGAGCGCGAGCGCAAAGAACAAGATGAAGCCCAACCACGGATCCTGGCTGCTGCCGACGAAGATCAACAAGCCGAGGACGATCGGTCCGACGCAAGGCGCCGCGACGATGCCCATGGTCAGTCCCATGAAGAGCGAACCGGCGGCGCCGCCGCCGGTGTTCCCCGCCCACGCCATCAACGCCGCCGGCGGTTGCAGGTGGTAGACGCCGAAGCTGCCGAGCGCGAGCACGATCATCACCGCCGCGATTGAGACGATCACCAGCGGACTCTGCAGAGCAGCGCCGAACACACCCCCGGACAGCGCCGCCGTGACCCCGACGGCCGAGAACGAGAGCGCGATTCCGAGAACGTACAACGATGCCAGCCAGGCCACTGCGCCGCGGCTCGAGGACTGACCTCCGAAGTAAGCGATGGTGACCGAGATCAAGGGGTAGACGCACGGGGTCAGATTCAACCCGAGGCCGAGCAGCGCCACTGCCAGCAGGGTAAACAGCAACCCCCTCTCGGCGAGCCAGCCGGCAAATACCTCTTCTCCGCCGAGCCCGGCCCCGCTGCCTACCGCGTCGCTACCCGCCGGCGCCAGCGGAGCAGCATCCGAAACTTCGATCTCGATGGTCGCAGTCGCTGTGGCAGGCGGTAGGCACGTCGTGTCGTTGCAGGCCTGGTAGCGCAGCTTGGCGGCGATTTCGAACGATGACCCGGTGAATTCGGGAGGAATCGCCACTCCGGCAGCGATGCCGAGGCGTCCCTCGTAAACCGACAGAACCAGCCCCGGCGCGAAGGCGAAGCTCCGCTCCTCGGGTGGCGGATAGAAGACTTCGGGATCGCCAAACCCCTCGGGCAGGGTCAGCGTCAGTACGGTCGGGATCAGGTAGGGTTCCGGCGGTGTATTCGAATGTACGTGCCAGCCTTCCTCGATGTTGGCAATCGCCTCCACCGCAATCGTCGAACCCCTGCGCGCAACCTCTTCCGGACGGTCGAAGGCGAGCGTGAGCTTGTTTGCGGCAAGCGCCGGAGCGGTCGCGAGCACAACCGCAAGCGCGGTGAAAAGGCGGGCGCTTCGAGTCATCGGGTCAATTCGACAGGCTTCCATAGGTGTTCGACGCTTGCAAATCTCGGTACGTCGATATAACCGCGCCGCTATGCGAATTGTTCCAGGGAAGTTCCGCCCGGCAAGCCTCGTCCTCCCGCTGCTGATCGCCGCGCTGACGCCGGCAACTTCCCCGGCGCAGACCCTGCGGCCGCTCGAGACGGAAAGCGCGACGGTCTTACCTTCGGGCACGACCCAGATCTCGCTCGGAACCTCCTACTTTCGCAATCGGCGCTACCCCCACTTCACGGAGAAGGGCTTCCTGGACTCCCAGGACTTCGTTACTGCTCCCGAGCTCGAGGTCCGGATCGGCGCCGGCGATTGGGTCGAATTCCAGCTGCGCTACGAGCTCCGGTATATCTCCGAAGATCGCTCCGACGGAACGGATTCCAGCAACTTCGGTACCGGCGACGCCGAGATTTTCGCCAAGGTCCGCTTTCTCCAAGAGAGCGAGAAGATCCCCGCCGTCGGGGCGATGTTCGGCGTCAAGCTACCCAACGCCAACCGCGACGACCGCCTCGGCACCGACGAGACCGACTTCGAGATTCAGCTGATGGCATCGAAGGACTTCGGCCCGGTCGCAGCCCACTTCAACGTCGGCCTTCAGATCCTGGGCAACCCGGGAGTCCTCGACGGAACCGACAACTCCGACAACGGCCAAGACGATCCCTTCATCTTCTCACTCGCCGCGGTCACCGCCCCGATCCTGCCCGAGCTCACGGGGGCCTATTCGATTCGCGCCCTGCTGGCCTTCGACGGCAAGGAGGGCTCGCGTTTCGACAACGACGGCTACCTCTTCGCCGGAGGCGTACAAGTCACCCGCAGCGCCTGGACGATGTACGGCGGTCTCAGCGCCGGCATCAGCGGCGCCCCCGAGGACTTCGGCTGCCGCTTCGGGTTTACCTATGCCTTCGAGCTGGAGCGCCTGGCCGGACTCTTCGACTGATCGGCCGACGGCGACTCTTCGAGCTCGAGCGGCACGGCCTCGACGATGTCGAGCCCGTAGCCCGGCAGGCTGATCAGCCGCTGCGGGTTGTTGGTGAGCAGTCGAATCTTTCCGACACCCACATCGCGCAGAATCTGCGCACCGATGCCGTACTCGCGGAAGCCCATGGCGCGGTCGCTCGACTTGGTGCTCGGTGAAGTCGGTGGCGCGACTTTCTTGCTCCCGCCCATCAGCTCGGCGCCCTGTTCCTCGCGCCGCAGGTAGACGATGACTCCGCTGCCCTCGCGGTCGATGACCTCCATCGCACGTCGCAAGAGCGATCCGGTATTGCGCTTGAGCGAGCCGAATACGTCGCCGGGAAGATACTCGGTATGCGCGCGCACCAGTACCGGCTTATCCGGAGTCACGTCGCCACGCACCAAGGCGAGGTGCTCTCCCGGATCGACGTCGCTGCTGTAGGCGTAGGCCCGGAACTCCCCATAGCGCGTCGGCAACACGGCCTCCGCAACCCGGTGCACGAGGGAATCCCACTGCAACCGGTAGTGAATCAGATCGGCCACGGTACAGATCTTGAGGTCGTGCTCTTTTGCGAAGACCTCGATGTCGGGTAGCCGCGCCATCGAGCCGTCTTCGTTCATGATCTCGCAAATCACCCCAGCCGGGCTGAGGCCGGCGAGCCGCGCCAGATCGACGCCCCCTTCGGTCTGACCGGTACGCACCAGCACCCCGCCGCGGCGCGCGCGTAACGGAAAGACGTGCCCCGGCGACACCAGATCCTCGGGACCGGTCTCGGGCCGCGTCGCCGTGCGAATGGTGGTGGCGCGGTCTTGCGCGGTCACGCCACTGGCGATCCCAACCTTGGCGTCGATCGAAACCGTAAAGGCGGTACCCATCGGCGAGCGATTGTCTCCCACCATCATGGGCAATCCG
>JANQHZ010000678.1 GCA_028282445.1 Candidatus Binatia bacterium
GCGGGCGGCGATCATGGCGTCGATCGCGGCCACCGTCGGTCGCTATTTCAGCCACGGGTTGGCAGTCGTGAATACCCTGGGATCGTTCATGCTCGGGGCCTTCGTCGGCCTCGCCGATCCGACCCTACACCCGTTTCTGATCAGCGGTCTGTGCGGCGCCCTCACGACCTATTCGACCTTTGCGCATTCCGCGGTCGAATTGCTGCGCGAGGGACGGATCGGTGCATGGCTGGTCCACAACGCGCTTAATCTGGGCGGGAGTCTCGCCGGAGTGAGCGTGGGTCTGGCCTACCAGTAGCCGTCGTCGACGAAGCTGACATAGCGCCCTCTCCCGATCACCAGGTGATCGAGGACGCGCACACCCACCAGATCTCCAACTTCGCGCAAGCGGCGAGTGATCTCGATATCTTCTCGACTTGGAGTCGGATCGCCGCTCGGGTGATTGTGGACGAAGATCACCGCCGCCGCCGACTCGCGAATCACCGGCAGGAAGACCTCGCGCGGGTGCACGATGCTCGAGGTCAGCGAACCTTGCGAGACTCGGACATCGCGGATCTTGCGATGCTTGTTGTCGAGCAAGACCGCGTAGAAGTGCTCGCAGCGTTCGTCGGCGAGGCGTTCGCGAAAGTGGGCGTAGACGTCATAGCTGCTGCGGAAGGCCGCTCCCGGTTCGAACTCTTCCTCGCCGTACCGTTTGGCGATCTCCAGGCACGCTACGATCTCCGCCGCTTTCGCGCTGCCGACGCCGTGCACCCGTGACAGGTCCGCGATCCCGAGAGCGGCCAGGCGACGCAGGCTACCGCCCGCCTGGGCCAATAGGTCGCGCGCCTGCGTGACGGCACTCGAGCCGGCCGAGCCGTTGCGCAGGACGATCGCCAGCAGCTCGGTGACCGACAACGCCCCGGCGCCACTCGCCAGCAGCTTCTCCCTCGGACGCTCGGCGGGGGAGAGGTCGGAGATGCGCATATGCGATAGTTATCATGTAGACTTGATGACTACAAATTGCATCCGTCAGTGTGGCGAGACCGCTTCGGCCGGGCATCGGGCGACTAGAGCACCCGCACCAACAGTCCGCGCAGATACTCGCCTTCGCCGTGAGTGACCGCGATCGGATGGTCGATCCCGGGGCCGAGAACATCGAGCACCTGAGCGTCTCGCCGCACGGTCGCCGCCGCTTCGCTGACGGTGCGACGGAAGGTCTCGGCATCGACGTGCTGGGAGCAGGTGAAGGTGAAGAGCAATCCGCCCGCAGCCGCGCGCCGCATCGCCCAGGCGTTGAGATCGCGATAAGCGCGCACTCCCGCGCGCAGGTCGCCTTTGCGGCGCACCAGCGGCGGCGGATCGAGTACGATCGCATCGAAGCTCTCGTCGGCGGCCCGCAGATAGTCCGCGACCTTGGCGCGCTCGACCTGCACTCGGCCCGCCTCAATGTCGTTGGCTTCGAGATTTGCCTCGAGCAGGTCCAACGCCGGCCGCGAGCTGTCGACGGCGACGACCCTGTCGGCGCCGCCGAGCGCCGCGTTGACCGCGAAGCCGCCGGAGTAACAGAAGGCGTCGAGCACGCGAAGGCCCTGGGCGAGCCCGCGCAGCCGGGTACGGTTGTCACGCTGGTCGCAGAAGTAACCGGTCTTCTGCCCCGTCCCCGGCGCGATCACCGACGCCACGCCGAGCTCGCGCGCCACGACCCTGTCGGAGGCATCGCCGCACACCGTCTCGCTGCGGTCGTCGAGCCCCTCGGCGCGCCGCACCGAGCCGCGACTGAAGTCGACGATCGCGCACGAGTCCAGCGACGCGCGCAGCGCCTCGACCAGGCGGTCGCGCAGGGCGTCGGCGCCGGCGGTCAAGCACTGCATGACGAGGACGTCCGCGAAGCGATCGACCACGAAGCCCGGGAGAAAATCGCCTTCGCCGTTGATCAAGCGGTATACATCGGTCTCGTTCGCCAACAGGCTCGAGCGCAGCGACACGGCGTCGCGCACGCGTTGCGCGAAGAACGCTTCGTCGAGCTCGCGATCCTCGCGGGTACACATGCGTAGGGCGATCGTGCAACGCGGGTTCACGTACCCGACCCCGAGCACCTCACCGGAAGCCGCACGCACGCGGGCGACGGTACCGGCGGGAGTCGCCGGATCGAGATCGCGTATCCCGCGGCCGAACACCCACGGGTGCCCGCGCAAGATCTGCTTCTCCCGCCCCGGCTGGAGAGAAATTTCAATCATCGAGAGTTTCGAACCGCAGATGAACGCAGGCCAACGCAGATCGAGCGAGCGCGGGCGACGCATGCGTCGCCCCTACGTGTGAACGGGGCACATCGCTCCGGTGTAGGGGCGAGGCATGCCTCGCCCGTCCGATGCAACAGC
>JANQHZ010000697.1 GCA_028282445.1 Candidatus Binatia bacterium
TCACCGACGAGCTGGTCGACAAGGAGTTCGGAACCGGCGCCGTGAAAGTGACGCCGGCGCACGACGCCAACGACTTCGAGATGGGGACGCGCCACAACCTGCCGTCGATTTGCATCATGAACACCGACGGCGCCATCAACCACGAAGGCGGCCCGTACGAAGGGATGGATCGCTTTGCCGCGCGCAAGAAGCTCGTTGCCGATCTGGAAGAGCAGGGCTTTCTCGAAGAGGTGGAGGACTACCGTGTCCCGATCCGGCGCTGCCAGCGCTGCGATACGGTGATCGAGCCTTACCTGTCGAAGCAGTGGTTCGTGAAGATGGAGCCGCTTGCCAAGCCGGCCGTCGAAGCGGTCGAAAAGGGCGAGCTGCGCTTTTACCCGAACCGCTGGACCGGCGTGTACCTGCACTGGCTCACCAACATCCGCGACTGGTGTATCAGCCGCCAGCTGTGGTGGGGGCACCGCATCCCGGTTTGGTATTGCCAGGAGTGCGGCGCGGAGAACGTCGGCCGCGAGGACCCCGAGCGCTGCGCGGGTTGCGGGAGCGACGAGCTGGTGCAGGATCCCGATGTGCTCGATACCTGGTTCAGCTCCTGGCTGTGGCCGTTCTCGACCATGGGGTGGCCGGAGAAAACGCCGACGCTCGAAAAGTTCTACCCGACCGACCTGCTCGCTACCGGCGCCGACATCATCTTCTTCTGGGTCGCCCGTATGGTTATGGCCGGCTACGAGTTCATGGGCGAGAAGCCCTTCAGTGACGTCTACCTCAACAGCATCGTCCGCGACGGCAAAGGGCGGAAGATGTCGAAGTCGCTCGGCAACTCACCCGACCCGATCGACGTCATGGACGAGTACGGCGCCGACGCGCTGCGCTTCACGATCGTATCGCTGGCGCCGACCGGGCAGGACGTCCGCTTTGATCGCGAGAAGACCGAGCTCGGGCGCAACTTCGCCAACAAAGTCTGGAACGCCACCCGCTTTGCGTTGATGCATCTCGAGGACGCCGAGCTGGCGACCTGGGACGAGGGCGCCGCGCCGGATGGTCTCGACCTGCCGTCGCGTTGGGTGCTGTCGCGCCTGCAGTCGGTGGTCGACGACACCCGTGCCGCGCTCGACGAGTATCGCTTCAACGACGCCGCCTCGATCATCTACCGCTTCCTGTGGGGTGAAGTCTGCGACTGGTATGTCGAGCTGATCAAACCCGCCCTCTACGCCGACGATCTCGCCGCCAAGACCGTGGTCGGCACCACCCTGGTGACGGTGCTGGATCGTGTCATGCGTCTGCTGCATCCGTTCATGCCCTATCTCACCGAGGAGATCTGGCAGGCGCTTCCGATGAAGCGCGAGACGGACTCGATCATGATCGCGCGTTTTCCCGAAGCGGTCGCGGCCTGGCGCGACGGCGAGGCGGAAGAAGCGGTCGAGACGCTGATCGGCACGGTGACCGCGGTGCGCAGCATCCGCAACGAGTTCGGCATTTCGCCCAAGCAGGAGCTGGTGATGCGGGTGTCCGCCAACGGCCAGACGTCGCGCCTCGACCAGCTGCGGGCGTTCGTCGAGAACCTCGCCCGC